>DATKIS010000363.1:0-3963 GCA_035543975.1 Pyrinomonadaceae bacterium | reverse complement strand
GAGCGTTGGAGTCATCGAAGAGACGCTCGTGGGACTCGGTTTCATGATCTCGCGAACAGTTAGCGGACGACCATCCGGTGTTTTTGAACCGCGGCTCAACAGACGAAGCAGCGCGCGATGCGTGATCAGGCCAACCAGATGGCCATCGTCATCCTCAACCGGAACATGCCTGATGTGACGCCAATCCATTAAGCTGGCGGCAAGGTCAACCAGATCATCCGGACGCAAAGTAAAGAGATCAGTTGCCATAAACTGTCCTACCGTTTGATAGCTTTGGCTCCAATCGGTCAACTCACCAGATTCTGCAAGTTTCCATTCGTGCACCGGTTTATTTTCCTTTTGCCGAGTCAGCATCGTGGAGGTCAGCGCACGGGCGCGCCTTTCAAATGGCTCACGGGGATTGAGTGCCGCCAGCGAATCCAGCATCCATTGAGCACCTGTCTGACCGCTCCTAACACGTGCCTCCAGGATGCCCAGGTATTTATCAATATCGCGCGAATCGATCTCAGTTTGCTTTAAGCCCGCACGGGCCAGCGGCAGAAGGTGATTCAAAATCAATGCAGTTGCACTCAAACTTTCGCCGTCAATCCACTTGAGTTGTGCATTCAGACCATGACGGGCAGCGGCAAAAAAGTTTTCTTTGGCGTCGTCGAAACTCATTCGGCACGCGATGTCACCGTATTCTTCAGGTAACGCCACCATTAGCCCGACAAAAAAAGCGGCGTTTGCTACCTCATCCTGCACTGTCGGTCCTGACGGCAACGCGCGGTTCTCGATTCGTACGTGGGCAATTCCGTCTGCGACGCCATAGCAGGCGCGATTCCAGCGCCATACGGTGCCGTTATGCATTCGCAGGGCGGAAAGAAGTGGAATTTCACCTCGCGCTAATACTTTAAACGGGTCTTCATCCGGCTGAGTGATCATGATCGGCCGGAAGCGAGAGATCTGATCATGGAACAACTCCACGATTGAATGCTTGAGCCACTTATCACCAAAAGTCACCCGCGTGGGCTGGCTCCGGGCCAGTTGCGTCCGCGAGCGAGCGTCGGTGGACTGCTGAAACAACGCCACGCGTGTCTCCTGCCAGAGACGATGGCCAAATAAGAGTGGCGAGTTAACCGCGGCTGCCATTACCGGGGCCGTGATGGCCTGAGCCAGGTTGTAACGCGAGGCAAACTCGGCGGGACTGGTTTGAAAATGAACCTGAAAACTCGTGTTGCACGATTCCATCATGATGTTGTCGTGCGTGATCTGAAGCTCGTCGAGCCCCTTTATGTGAATGGAGAAAGGTCCGCCGCGCAGGCCAATCACTCCGCGATTTAGTTCGGAGTAGCGGGGCATAGGCGTGAGATTGTCGAGTGTCAGGTCCGACTTTCTCAGCGTCGGGAGAATGCCCGAAAGAAGCACGTCAGCGTCTAGGCGATCAGCGCTCTGACTTACTTTTCTCAGCAGATCGCTCAGTTCATACTCTAACGTTTGAAAACATCGAGTGGTCAAAGGCAATGGAGTTAAGTTAGCTTCCAGATTGAATCTGGCGATTTCAGTGGTTAGACGAGGGTCCCGGGCATGCTCCAGGACTTCGAGGGAGATCGGCGCCGGCCGCAGGTTTCGGTCGACCAGGAACATCTCTTGTTCTGCACCGATTCGCGTCACCCCTGTTTCCAGCCGATCTGTTTCTATCATGAACTCAAGAGCTCGCAGATCTTCTAACAGCGCCTTCATGAACGCTTGCGATTTCTTCTCGTCCAGTTGCTGCTCTACGTTGTGTTCACCCATAGAAATTCAGACTTATCTGGAGAACGAAGGCCTCCATTGACCAGTGTTTGGAATCCGGAATTAACCTCTCTTGGCAATCCACATGCCCAGGCCAGAGTTCGCAAAATAACCGAAATTGACTATGCGCCAGATTCCCGGTTGCGGTTTTTTACGCAGCGGAGCCTTGGTCACGTTCCACGCAGCCGGGCGTTATTGTTTCAGCTGATGGCATTCGACACACTGGAACATCGATATGTCGCCCAGATGGACGGGATGAGTGAACGGCTGGTTTGCCTTGTGGCAAGTTTCGCATTTTCGATCTGCCAGACTACCGAGGTCCACGGGATGTTGAACGGGCACAGCTTTCAAAACGGTCGCGGGCCGAGCCGAATCAGACAAGACTGTGTGGCAGACGGTGCAATCGTTTGATATGACTTTACCGGTGTTGCTTACGTGCTCGCCGTCGTGACAGCGGAAACAGCCGGACGTATAAAGGTGACCGATATTATTCGGGTGAGTCTCCCAATTGGTTTTCATCTCCGGAAAGAAATAGGTCCGATAAATCCGCTGGGTCTCACTGATTGCGCTCTTGACCGCATCACCTCGTTGGTTGTTCAACTCGCCGTAGTTGGTTCGATAAAACTTATCCAGGTTGGCGGCGATGGTGTTGACCGCTTCCGCCTCCGTTTTGTAAGGCTGGCTCAGCGACGATGCCGCCTCACGCTTGAGATAGGGCAGCGAAGGATCGAGCCGGCCGGCGGCAATCGACTGATCCAGCGCGACATCCGGTGGCAGGTAATTGTGCGCCGGACGATTGTGACAATCGATGCAGTCCATGTGACGCTTTTCCGCGTGGGAAATTTGGTCAGCAGTCAGCGGCTTGGTCCGGTCGTAGTACTCGGTGACGTTTCCCTTCCGGTCTTTCACGCTAATCCAGGGAATAACCTGGCGATGCGTGTCAGTAGCAATGTAGGAGACTTCATTACCAAGGTTCATATGCCAGTGAATGCCGGCCACTGGTCCGCTCTCCGGATTACCTCCACCTACATTTATGAACATCCTTGTCTGGCGTAAGGAATTCTTTTCGTCATAAGCGTAGTGGTTGAAGGTCTTCAGTTGCTGACCGTAAAACTTGGAGGGCCAATGACACTGTTCACACGTTTCGTTTGCCGGACGCATATTGTGCACCGGAGAGTTTATTGGCCTGGAATACTTGCCAAGCGCCAGGGAGTAAAGCTGACGAGCGCCGTTTAGCTTCGAACGCGCATACGACTCAGCCCCGTGGCCGACGTGGCAGTCGACGCACCGAATCCTGGCGTGGGAAGTAGCCAGGAAAGCCACGTGCTCAGGTTTCATTACTGAATGGCAGGTCTTCCCGCAAAATTCGACTGACTCGCTGTATTCGTAAGCCCGATAGCTGCCGAAGGCGCTCATGAAAATAAAGATGAACGACACGGCCACCAGCGAAAACGCGATCCGGCGTTGCCGCGAGTCATTTAAATCAATTCTCGGATAAGCCGCGATTTCCGATTCAGGTCTTAACCTTCTCCGGCGCCGCTCGAAAAGCATGCCGACCACGATGACCACGATGCCCAGTGTCAAAAACCCGGGCAGAACTATGTAGGTGAGAATTCCGATATAAGGATTCTCAGCCGCCTTTGTCAGCTCGATTAGGAAGAGGAGAATGATGCTGGCAAGACTGGCAGCAACGATCACAGCTCCGGCGAAGCTGATGTAGTTACGAAACAGAGTGGGCGGCTTGACCGTTGTTTGTAATTCATCGCTCATGAGTTTATCCGGTTGTTAGAATCGGTTTGTGTTTGAAAAACCAAAGCGCACGCCTCCCCAGGTGCGCCCGCTGCAGTTGCAACCGGCGAACATGGAGGAGGACGTGCTATAAACAGCCAAACGACTCTGCGGCGACGGTGCAGCCTACGGAGTAGTTCTTAACTGCTTCATTTGTTCAACCAACGCTTTTGCCTGCTCTGCAGTGACACCCTTTTCGCCGTAGGCGGGCATGTTGGGTGGCTTCTCAGGCTTCTTCCCTTTCATCACGATATCGATGAGTTGCTCGTCGGCTAACGTCGCATCAAACTTCTTCTCGGCTTTTGGCCCGTGACACGCCACGCACTTTGCCTTGTACGTACCGGCCGCTTCGAATGGATCCTGCCCCGGTTGTCCGGAGGCGGATGAAACCATTGCTATGGC
>DATKIS010000362.1:0-6271 GCA_035543975.1 Pyrinomonadaceae bacterium | reverse complement strand
GGTCGGCAGTTGTCGAACGGTGTCGTTGTCGGTTTTTCTGACGGGCTTCTGCCGCACGAATTCGGTGTAACTAATAATGTGAACAGTGGCGCGGGTGGCCGCCAACTTTTTGAAGGCCTGCTCGCGATCGATTTTGCCTCCCGGTGTATCGACACCATCAGTTATGAAAACCACATGCCGACTACCCTCGGGGCGATCACTCAACTGCTGAGCTACGGCGGCGATGGCCTCGGCGAAGCGGGCTCGCTTACCCGACGAGAGTTTAGTGTTTAGAGCTTTGATAATCGACCGTCGATCACGAGACCAGGAATGAAGCAGTTCAACTGAGTTATTGAATTGCATGGTCGCGACCCAGGTATTTTCCGACAGTTGACTCAGGAGTCCGATAGCCGCGTCTCGGGTCAGGCTGGTTCGTTTGGATACGCCTCCGAGACCGCTTAGCTCACCACCAGTATCCAGCACCAGGACAACATTGGCGGGAATATGCTGGACGCTTCTGACCTGCTGGGCCGCGCCGTCCTCTAGGACCAGGATGTCTTCGGGTATGACGGTAGGATCATAGTGGCCATACTGGTCAACAGCCACAACCGGCAAACGGACTTCCTCCGTAAACACCTTCACCGGTTCGTCCTGCTCGGCGGGCGGAGTCGGACGTGGCGAAGGGGGCGGCTTTTCCTGGCCCGAGGCAGAAATGCCCAACCCGACAACTAGGGGAAACAACATGAACTTCAGAAATCGATGGGACAAAATGATGGCCTGCCTCTCAGAATGAATAACTCGCGAGGTTGGATGCAATGAGGAGCGGTTTCGAGTTGCCCAGTCAGAACCACCGGCGTAGCTAAAGCTCAAGGACAGGTCCTACCCGCAGGTCAGACCCACCTGCGTAAGCGGGTGATACACGCCTAAGGAGCTCTAATATCGGTCCCACCCGCTAACGCAGGTGGTTCTGACTATTGGCGCGCCTGTGACTGCACCGCAGTAATCGCCACTGCATCGACAATATCTTCTGCCTTGCACCCGCGCGACAGGTCGTTAGCGGGCTTATCGAGCCCCTGGAGGATTGGCCCAATCGCAGTTGCCCCTGCCAATCGTTCGGTGAGCTTGTAAGCGATGTTGCCTGATTGAAGATCCGGGAAGATGAGGACGTTAGCCTGGCCAGCTACCGATGAGCCGGGAGCTTTCGACCTGGCAATGTCAGGTACCAGCGCGGCATCAGCTTGCAGTTCACCATCAATCTCCAGCTCTGGAGATCTCGCTTTCACAGTCCGGGTGGCTTCAACAACTTTATCGACGAGGCGGTGTTTGGCGCTGCCTTTCGTGGAAAACGAAAGCATGGCGACGCGCGGGTCTGCGCCGATTAATGTCCGACAGGAATCCGCGGAGGCGATCGCGATCTCCGCTAACTCAGCCGCAGACGGTTCGATAACTACGCCACAGTCGGCGAAGATCATGGCGCCGTTGCTGCCGAAACTGGCATCGCGCAGGGCCATCAGGAAAAAACTGGACACGAGCTTGAATCCCGTCCGCACACCTATGCAGTGGAGTGCGGCGCGTACCGTGTGAGACGTCGTGTTCGTCGCCCCAGCCACCGAGCCGTCCGCCTTTCCCATCCGCACCATCATGTTTCCGTAATAAAGCGGGTCAGACATTAAGGTGCGAGCTTCATCGGCCATGAGTCCTTTAGCTCTTCGCATCTCGTGAAAGAGCGACGCCATTTTGTCGAAATCAGGCGCGCGGCGATGGTCTATGACTTCGACGTTGCCCAAATCAACACTTTCGCGCTGAGCAGTGGCGCGGATTGTGGCTTCGTCGCCGAGCAAGGTGATGCGGGCGATTCGGCTGCGCGCGCACATGGCGGCGGCTAAGACAGTGCGCGGGTCGTTTCCCTCGGGCAACACGATGTGCTGAAGATTGGCGGCCGCGCGCTGGCGAATGCGTTCCAGGATGTCCATAGGAGCAGGAAGAATGTAATTTGAATTCGAGTACGGGAGTCTAGCTAAGTCGAGAAGAGAGAACAAGCCCGGCTGGAAAGATGGTCGGCGCAACCTCTCCTTTGTGGAAAAATGAGCCACAAAACCATTCGAAAGCCTCTCGAACCAGAGAGCTCTTTGGCGCCGTTTAGGTCTTGTTTCATGGATCGCCGCAGTCGTGTTAACGTAACGACTCGAACACGCATCAGAGTAAAGTAAACTTTTTATTGCCTAACTAAGTTTGAACGTTTGCCGAGCATCAGGAGGGTAAATGTCTGCACTACTAGCCAAGCGCCGGCTAAAGAATTTGTTGCTCTTCATCCCGAATATGCTGTTGCTGTGCCTTCGCCTGCTAACGGACTCTCGGGTGCCGGCAACGGAAAGGGCACTGGTCGCCGCAGCTATCGTTTATGCGATTGTGCCTTTTGATCTGATACCCGACATGATCCCGTTTGTCGGGCAAATAGACGATGCTTACCTGATTGCAATCACCCTGCTGCGACTGATGCAACGAACTGATCCGCGGATCGTTCGCGAGCATTGGAGTGGCGGGGGGGACGTCGTCGAACTAGTGGGCGCCGCGGCTATGCTGGCCGCCAAGTATTTGCCTAAGTCAATTCGGCGGGTGCTTACGTCGCGGGTGGAAGTTGCGCCGGGAAAGAAAGACCAGGACGGAGGACTATCGATACCGATGCTGGTGGCGCGACCGGAAGCTACGGAGGCGGAAGGCAGCCGGCAGGAGCAGTAGCCAGAGCGGCGATCTTAGATTTTCCATTTCTCATTTGACAGTTTTCATTTGTCATCGCAGAACCCATTCACGAACGATTCCTCGATAGTCATAAGTGCGTGGGCATTCGGGGGAATGCAGCCGGGTTGTTGCATAGTTCCGCGATGACAAATGAGAAATGGAAAATGACAAATGGAAAATCTAAATAGTAGTTAGCCTCGCTTTCTGCCTCCCCTCCCACCATTTACTGCTTGAGCTTCTCCAGCAGCTTCTCGTGGATTCCGCCAAAGCCGCCGTTTGACATGATCGCGACCACGTCGCCCTCGCGAAGTTGCGGTAGCAGGTGGTCGATGATTGCATCTGCGTCGGGAAAGAGAAACGCAGGTTTATCCTGGCTTGAAATGTCTTCAATCAGCTTCGCGGTGTTAAGCGACTCACCCTTCTCCCCAACCTTCTGACTGTCGAACACACTCGCCAGCACTACATAATCCGACGCTGCAAACGCACTCGCGTATTCATCCTGAAAGACTGCGAGCCGAGACGACCATGAGCGCGGCTCGAACACCGCGATCAGTCGCCGCTCGCTATACCGGTTGCGCAGTCCGCGCAGGGTTTCGCGCACGGCCGTGGGATGGTGGGCAAAATCGTCGATCACGGTGACACCGCGTTCTTCACCTCTAACCTCAGCGCGCCGGCGCACGTTTTTGAAACTTGCGAGCGCTCCGGCAATTTCATCGCGGGTTATTCCCCAGGCGTCGGCGGCAATAATCACTGCCAGGCAATTCAGCAGATTGAAGTCGCCAATCAGTGGAGTTTGAAACTTGCCCCACTCCTCACCTTCGCGCATGACAGTGAACTTGCTGGTCTCGCTGGAGAAGTCGGGATCGAGAATTCGCCACTTAGCATCCGCGCTGGTGCCAAACGTTTCGAGTTGGGTAAAGAGCTTCTGACCCATCGAGGCTACAACCTCGCGAACATTTGGGCTGTCCCACCCAGCTATCAGTTTGCCGCTGCCGGGAACCAGGTTCATTAATCGACGAAAGGCCAGCTTTACGGCCGGGAGGTCCTGGTAGATATCCGCATGGTCAAACTCGATGTTATTTACTATCGCGATCTCGGGCAGGTAGTGCATAAACTTCGGGCCTTTGTCGAAATAGGCGGTGTCGTATTCGTCACCTTCGATGATGAAATAGTCGCTGCCTGTCACCCGAAAACTGACTCCGAAATTCTGGGCGACACCGCCAATCAGGAAAGTTGGATCGAGGCCGCCCTGGTCCATTACCCAGGCAGCGATACTCGTAGTGGTCGTCTTGCCATGAGTGCCGGCCACGACTAGCGAGCGCCGCCCGCGGATGAACTCTTCCTTCACCACTTCAGCTTGGGAGCGGTAGAGCAGTTTCTGATTGAGGCTGTACTCAACTTCTGGATTGCCGCGCGGAATTGCGTTGCCGACAATCACGCAATCCGGGGCCGGGTCGAGGTGTTCGGCACGATAACCCTGCCACACGCTGATCCCCAGCGATGACAGCATCGTAGACATGGGCGGGTAAACGTTTTCATCGGAACCCGTCACCTGGTGTCCACGCGCCTGTAGCATTCCGGCGAGGGCGGCCATCGCCGTTCCGCAAATTCCTATTAAGTGATAGTGCATTAGTATTTTCAGGTTACCAGTTTGGTTAGGGATGATAGTTGTTAGGCAACGCCTTCATCAAGAAGCCGCTAAAAGCTCTTCGTTCAAGCAAGTGCAGTTATATACGGGTTGGTCAAAAGTTTCGGTTAAGGAGACGATCCACGGAGCGGCTACGAACGTCTGCGTCATTTATGATATTTGCACACAACACCCAAGATCAGTATTCTCAACCTTCGAACCGCGTTTACTTTTCACTAAATTCTTCGAAACGACAATGCAAAAATTTTTCATTACCGGCGGAGCGGGCTTCATCGGTTCGGCGTTTATTCGATTAATCCTCGACGAGATCCCCGACTGTACACTGATCAACTTCGATGCGCTGACTTACGCCGGCAATCTCGACAACCTCCAGGGGCTCGATCCGGAGCGCCATCATTTCGTGCGCGGTGATATTGCGGATCCCGCAGCAGTGTTGGCTGCCTTGCCGCCTGGCACGGACGCGGTCATCAATTTTGCTGCCGAGTCGCACGTTGATCGAAGCATCACTTCTGCCGCCGAATTTCTCCGCACAAACATTGTGGGCACTCAGGTGTTGCTCGATGCCGCGCGCGAACGTGGTGTGACCCGGTTTGTTCAGGTTTCCACCGACGAAGTGATGGGAAGTTTGCCCGAGGATGCGGATGCCTTTTTTACCGAGTCCTCTCCTTTTGCCCCAAACAGTCCCTATGCGGCTTCCAAGGCTGCGGCCGAGCATCTGGTGCGGGCGGCCCATCACACATTCGGGCTTGATGTCGTAGTCACTCGCTGCGGCAATAATTATGGCCCGCGTCAGTTTCCCGAGAAGTTTTTGCCGTTGGCAATCTCAAACGCAGTGAATGACCAGTCAATCCCGGTCTATGGGGACGGCCTGAATGTCCGTGACTGGATCTATGTGGACGACCACTGTCGGGGAATTCTCTTGGCGCTCCAGAAAGGCCGGTCCGGTTCGGTTTATAACTTTGGCGCACGCAATGAAAGGCGCAACATCGAAGTGGTAAAGTCGCTACTTGATGCGCTCGGAAAACCGCACTCGTTGCTGAAATTCGTAAAGGATCGGCCGGGCCACGACCGGCGCTATGCAATCGATCCGGTCCTGGCCGAGTCGGAACTTGGTTGGAGCCCGAACGAGACCTGGTCCGGAGGTTTGAGTAAAACCATAGGCTGGTATCAGGACAACAGCGAGTGGGTGTCCCGGACCCGCAGCGGCGCCTACCGGGATTATTACGAGCAACAATACGGCGCGGAGGTTGCGGCAAGTTGAGGATATTGGTGACGGGGCTCGGTGGTATGGTCGGCCAGGCCCTCAATCAATATTGTGAGTCTGCGGGTGACGAAGTTTTCTCCTACGATCATCGCGCGCTCGACATTGCGAATGCTGCGCTGGTGGAGGCAGCAGTTCTTGGGGCCAGGCCAGACGCGGTGATCAATTGCGCGGCCTGGACAGATGTAGATGGATGCGAACTCGACCCGGCGCGAGCCTCCGCCGCCAACGCCGATGGTCCTGAGAACCTGGCCAGAGCCAGCCGGGAAGTTGGCGCACGTTTCGTTACTATCTCCACCGACTATGTTTTCGACGGCCAAAAAGAAGGCTTCTACACTCAGCGAGACGACCCCAATCCGCAGAGCGTGTATGCCCAGTCGAAACTTGAAGGAGAGCGCCGTTCGCAGCTTGCCTACGCCCGCACGATCGTCGTGCGCACTGGATTTGTTTTTGGTCCTGGTGGCAGAAACTTTCTAAGCAGAATTTTCGAGCGAGCGGCTGAGGGCGGGTCGATAAAGGCCGTAGGAAATGCCTATGGAACGCCGACTTATTCGCGGCACCTGGCGCCGAGACTGCGAGAACTGGCACAACTGGATCTGCCAGGAGTTTTCCACGTTGTGAATGCCGGCGACGGAGTGAGTTTC
>DATKIS010000361.1:0-4534 GCA_035543975.1 Pyrinomonadaceae bacterium | reverse complement strand
ATCTTCAGGTTCCTCTCGAGGCCACTCAGACGCATGGTGGTAGCGTCATCGTTCTTCTCAACGATCTTGGTCTGCACGGGCATACCTGCGGAGTCCACCCAGATTTCAGCATACTTGAAGCTGGAATTTCCTTTGGGCACGAGGGTCAAGTGGATGGTGCTGACACCTCCCCACAAAGTCTCTTCCCGAACGTCCTGAACCGGTTGAAACCGCGCTTCTAGTTGCTGGCGCGTCATGTACATCATGTCCAAAACACCACCAGCCTTGTTTCGGCTCGATTTCGAGCTGCCCACATAAGCCATGCCCAAACGAGGACGGAAAAGCGTGTATTTGCCGTTGGAGACGGCCAGAATCTCGCGCTGCGGGCTTTGCCAATCTATTCGGACTGAGGCGTCGCGTCCACTGGCAGGCATATACAACACCACGCCGCTGTAACGTTCAGCGTCACGCAGCTGTGCGTTGTATTTCTCCATGCTGAGGCTGGCTTTGAGCGACTTGAGGGACTGCCGGTTACGCTCCATCCGGTTCAAAACCGAACTAACCAGCCCTGCGCTCTGACCATTTGTTGTATTCGGAACACTGACAACAAGTGCTACTGCTAAAAGGAAGAATGGGGGAACTAATCTCTTCATAAAAACTCCTCAAACTAAATCAAAAGAACTTTTCCTTATAACCCCTTGATAAAACTCGCCAATTATAAGGATTGACTAACGTATGTCAACCTCATATGCCCGAACCCTACCATCCGCTCCCACCACTTTTCGTACGTCAAGAACCTTGACCTCACTGCGACCAGTCAGGTTGCGAACTAGTTGTTCGACTCGAGGCTTATCCTGTGCATTGTCAATGAGTTCGGGGCCAATCATGACAACTGACGCAGGTTGGTTTTGATGCCGGAAGTCGCTCCTTCGTTCGCCATTCTCAAACCAGCTTTTAGGAGTCAGGAAAATGAAAATCAGGATTGCTACGCAGAGCAAGTCCCACTGCCAGGTGTTTCTTTCGTAATTCCAAAAGAACAGCTTTTTTAGCGCGCTTAGCAATGGACTCTCCTGGCTTTCACTTGCATGTGGTGCAAGTCTCACGCCATCTCCGGCCGTGAAACGTGCGTTCTTGAAGGCTCAAAAATGCCTTTAGACTGGCAGTAAACTATTGTTACATCTGAACGCTGACAGCCGGTTCAACGATGTGACCGTCGCGCATTTGCACTATTCGTCGGCACATTGCGGCAGCTTCGGGATTGTGAGTAATCATCACAATGGTCTGATTAAAGCGGTAGTTTAGCTCCTGAAACATATTCAATACGAGAGCAGAATTCTCGGAGTCGAGATTGCCGGTCGGCTCATCAGCTAAGACAATAGCAGGTCGAGTTACCACCGCGCGAGCCAATGCTACTCGCTGCTGTTCACCGCCGGAGAGTTCGAGTGGCTTGTGATGCAGTTTGTCTTCGAGCCCGAGCAGCCGCAGCACTTCACGCCGGCGCTGCGGATCTTCTCCTCCGTTGCCGTGGATTCGCTCAGCAAGTCGGAGGTTTCCTTCGGCGGTGAGAGTGGGAAAGAGATTAAATCGTTGAAAGACAAATCCGATCTTACGTCGTCGAATGTCGGTCCGCTTAGCGTCGGAGGCTGACGTCAAGTCTTCCCCGTCCACGATGATTCGACCTTTGGTAGGCGTTAACAGACCGCCCATCAAGTGTAGCATTGTGGACTTACCGCAGCCAGAAGGACCCATAATCGCGAGGAATTCACCCTCGTGAACTTCGAGCGAGACTCCGCGAAGAGCTGGCACGTCAACCTTGCCAACGCGATAAACCTTTTCCAGATCCTCAGCCTTTAGGATAGTTCTCATCGACTCAATGACAGATTTCGGCTCCGCAAACTTAGTTAGAGGTTATTCAGGACCGTCGATGGTAATACAGCAACGGGCTTAATAGCTACCGCCGGATCTCAGGGGCTAACAGCTTTGTTCCGCTGGCGGGCATCAAGATCGACCTCCGTGAGCTGCCATCTATTATCAAGGACAAAGACTTCGGACCTGAATTCCTTGTCTATGTCGACAGTGGCATGATCCTGATATCCGATGCTTAGCTTGTAGTGGTCGTGAGGTCGCGTGATTTCAATGCGAGCCGGTAGTCGAACTTCCCCGGTTTGTCCAAAGGTTTTTTCATCCCGGTAAGAAACGTCGGTGATCAACAGCCCCTTATCGTCGAATGTTTGAAGACGTGCCAGGCGAATGCCGCTCACTCTATCAAACCAAAACCGACGCGTCAGGCGAGCTTCACCCGAACTGGAGGAGGATATCTCTTCCAACAAATAGTAACCCCTGACAACGCGGAGCCCTGACTTTGCCCGGGGCCGGTTGTCGGTTTCTTCCTGGTAGAACTCGCTACGAACGTAGGTTCGTCCGCTCGTGACCGGGTCTTCAATCCGGCTCACCAGGAGTGCTTCTGTAAGGTGCTGCGGCCTAAGGTTGGAAAGAGCGCTAACCGTTTCCTTTTCGCCGCGCTGTTTAGGCTTCGACTGGCTGTCTGGGCCTCTGTCGTCATCCAACTTGGGATAGACCGCGCTGTTAGTTCCCTTAACGAACCGCTTGTATTTCTCGTCACCCCTCAAGATTGCCACGCTGAAGTGTTGGCCGTCCGAAGCCATTTGGGCAATGTCCACGAATGAAAACTGAATCACTAGATAAACCTTGCCAGGTCTCTGAGCGGTTATCGTTCCCTCCACTTGCCTGTATTTCTCCGCGATGCCAGCTTCAGCAAAGGATGTGTCTTCCATCACGATGTCGACTTTCCCGTGAATGGAACGAACGGCAGCCAGGCGATTCACCTCAGTTATTAATTGCGCTGAATCAGCTTCAGCTAACGGAGTTAGCAGTTGGGGTACCTGAACCTTTTTGTGAGTGCCAAAAAGACCGCAGCCGCCCGCCACCAACAACATCAGAGCTAGGGTTAAGAGGAATGGTAGCCGTGACAGCAGGCGAGTTTGAGCAGGCTTGGAATTGGGCATGAATCAGGGGTCTCGGGGAAACTCCACACTAGTCGCAAAGTCTTAATAATTAGAGCGTCAAGCTAACAAAGACGTTTTTCCTTGTCAACGAACCCTTTTTCGCGCTGAGGCCTCACTGTCGTATTTCATGTCCAAACCGCCACGTTCGGCGGCAGCTTCTATTTCGGACAGTCCAGCGTCCTTAAAAACGATGGTCTCTAGTCAAGCACAAGGTCAGGCTTGCCAAATCTATGCCGCAGTTTGTTAATGGTCTTGAACACACCAGGTCTACTTACCAACTTCGCCTCCAGGTTTCGTCTTCCCGGGAAATCAAGCAGCATCACTCCGAGCAGGATAGTCAGAAGACCCTGACCTGGGACCCCAGGCACCGACATCACAATTCCCAGCGCAACCAATAAAACCCCGAGGATATTTTTCCCTATCAGTCCGAGCAAGCGGATGACTGGGTGACGCCCGGTGAGAAATTCCGGCGAATAGTCAGACCGGAAATAATGGGGGGGGATTTTGACCATGATGAAGGAAACAATAGCCAGGCTGATTGCGAACGTCACTACGAACAACAACAATCCGAATAACGCCCCTCGCAAACTAATTGAATCGAGTACAGCCCTCATCGTCACTTCCTCGGTTTATTGATTTAGATTCCTGCGAGCGTCCAGGAGCGACTGGAGTAGTTCTTTAGCCGCTTCATCCGCAACAGGCGGAAGCCCGAAATCGGCTTCTACTGCAACTTCCCAAAACTCATCAAGTCCCTTCGCGCCGGAGTGTTCAAGAGCATAAGCCTGAACCAATAGGTCGATTATGTCAGCGGCCTTGACCAGGCGCGCCTCAACGCTGTTGCGTTGCTCATAGTCCTGATAGATCTCTTTGTATTCCGCTACATCCAGGGTGGCTACGACATCCGCAAAAGCCGCCATTTCCGCTTTGGTTCGAACCTCAGTCCCGAAATATTTAGCAGCTGTTCTGGGCATATCGCCCACGCGCGTCTCCGCCCAGTCATGAAGCAGTGCCATCTTGAGAACGCGCTCAGTATCAATCTCTACGCCCCGCTCCTGGATCTTGTCCGCCAGGATCATCGCTGTAACCGCGACACCGAAGGAATGTGCTGCCACAGACTCAGTGCCATTCGGCAGACCGCGAAGTGTCCATCCGGTCCGCTCGAGTCGTTTCAATCGTTGAAGTTCGATAAGAGCAGCAAGCATGCAGATACTTTATCGCGCACCTATCCACCCGAACAACAGCTGCACCTCCCCGCGACCTGTAGTTCATTTGAAGTGTTGTGGTGGGGCAAAATCAACCGCGAGGCGAAACAATCGCATCGCCGCTTCCCTTTAGGCGGCGGAACCAAAACTGGCCCGAGGGTTCGCCCGTGCGAGATTCAACCAGCCGGAGCTTGAGTGGAAGACTATTGCCAGCACCTAGGAGGAGGAAAGATCAGGGACATTTCGGACCGCGAAACGACGACCTTGCAAATTCATTGCAAGTCGCAATCACGATTAGAGGGATTCGCCTGGGGGGTAAGCGGATGG
>DATKIS010000360.1:0-3638 GCA_035543975.1 Pyrinomonadaceae bacterium | reverse complement strand
GAGGACGAAATAACGCGATCAGTTGATTTGATCAGCTACCACCTGAGCAGCCGCAACGTCAAAATTGTGCGAGAAACGAGCGCGTACCTGGGCCAGGTGCAGGGCGATCGGCAGCAATTGTTGCAAGTATTTCTCAACCTGCTGACCAACAGCTCCGACGCGATGCCTGGCGGCGGCTGTCTGACTGTAACTGTGCGGGAAGGATTTCTTGATGGTGGGCAGCCGGCGGTAAGGATTGAGTTTGCTGACACGGGCACAGGTATAGAAGCAGCCAATCTGCAAAAAATCTGGGAGCCTTTCGTCACCACTAAACCGGAAGGCAAAGGCACGGGCCTGGGTTTGCCAATCTGCCGGCGCACTATTGAGGAGCATGGCGGCACGATCACCATCGATAGCGTTGCCGGATCGGGAACCGCCGTTGTAATCAAGCTGCCGTCAACTTAGAGGCTCGCAGGAGTCAGAACTTCATAGAGCATTAGGAATCAGTTATGAACAATCCCAGCAAACGAATATCGTCCGCCAGGCATTATCTTGCAGCCTTTCTGGCGCCGGTCGTCATCGCGGGCGTGATGCAAGCCACCTGGCCCTTGTTTTACCAGAACCCGGTTTCGCCATATTTGCTGGCCGTCGTTTTCTGCTCCTGGTACGGAGGGTTTTGGCCGGGAATGTTATCGCTGGTGACTTCGTTTCTGGTGACTGACTTCTTCTTCATTGAACCATACTTTCACTTTTTGTTTCCCAGCCAGGCCTATTGGGTACGGCTACTGATCTTCGCGGTGGTTGGACCCTTTATCTGCATAGCGAGTGAACTAATGCATCGGGCTAACCGACGGGCCAACCTCAACCTCGAGGCTGCTCAGCAAGGCGCGGCAGCGTTGCAGGAAAGCGAAGCGCAATTTCGCACGATGGCCAACTCGATCCCGCAACTCGCCTGGATGGCCCGTCCCGACGGCTATATCTACTGGTACAACCAGCGCTGGCACGACTACACCGGCACGACGCCGGAGCAGATGGAAGGGTGGGGCTGGCAAAGCGTTCACGATCCGGCCGTACTGCCGAAAGTGATGGAAAAATGGCAGAGAGCGATCGCTACCGGACAACCGCTTGAGATGGAGTTTCCGTTGCGAGGCGCGGATGGCAGCTTTCGCCAGTTTCTCACTCGGGTGCAGCCGATGGTGGATTCGCAGGACCGGGTGACGCAGTGGCTCGGCACCAATACCGATGTGGACGAGTTGAAGCAGATGGAGGTGTCGCTGCGCGAAACCAGGGAACAGCTAGCTCTCTTTGTGGAACACGCTCCGGCGGCAATTGCGATGTTTGATTGCAACATGAATTACCTTGCCGTGAGTAATCGCTGGCTCTCAAACTACGCCATCAAGCAGCCCAGTATCATCGGACGCAACCATTATGAAGTGTTTCCTGATGTCCGCGAACAATGGAAAGGGATTCATCAACGGTGTCTTGCTGGTGCGATTGAGAGAAGCGAGGGCGAGCCCTGGTCCCGGTTAGACGGCGGGACGGATTGGGTGCGCTGGGAGGTCCGTCCGTGGCACCGCCCCGACGACTCAATTGGCGGGTTGATAATCTTCTCGGAAGTAATCACCGAACGCAAAGAAGCTGAACGACACATCCGCAGTCTGAATCGCATTTACGCCGTGCTCAGCGAAATCAATCAAACAATTGTGCGCCAGCGCGACCCGGAGGTATTGCTGGCCGATGTCTGTCGCATTGCCGTGGAGATTGGAGAGTTTCGCATGGCCTGGATCGGCATGCTCGATAGGAGGCAGCAGCGCATTGAGCCTCGCGCCTGGGCCGGAGTTGAGGATGGTTATCTGACTGCCCGGAAGTTTGATTTGCTCAATCCACTGGTGGCCGAGGGACCCACGGCTACGGCGATACGCGAAGGAAAACACGTTATTTGTAATGACCTGGAAACCGAACCGCGGGTGGCGACCTGGTGTGATGAGCTTCGGCAACGTGGTTACCGTTCATCGGGGGCGTTTCCCTTGCAGGTCGACGGTGAGCTGGTGGGCAGTTTCAATCTCTATTCCGGCGAGCCGGAATTCTTCGACGACCAGGAAGTAGTTTTGCTTGATGAGCTGGCGCGGGATATTTCCTTTGCCCTCGAAGTTGACGGTCGCGAACAGGCCCGACAGCAAGCTGAAACCGCCCTGCAGGTAAAGTCGGAACAGCTGGCCGCCATGACGCAGCAACTCTGGCAGGCCTCGAAGCTGGCAACGATGGGGGAGTTGGCTGCGAGTATTGCGCATGAACTCAATAACCCGCTGACGACCATCGCCCTGAGTGTGGAGAGTTTGCAATTGCGCGGAGACGAAAGCCAGGCCGCCATCCTGCAAACGCTCAACGAAGAGACAAGTCGCATGGCCACGCTGATCAGCAACCTGCTGCAATTCAGCCGGCGTAGTCATGCGCAAATCTCCACCCTCAACCTTACTGAAACCCTCAGCAGCGCAGTTAGTTTGATCGACTATCACTTGCGTAGCCGCAACGTAAAAGTGATTCGGGATTTTGCGGCCACCCTGCCGCCGGCTCAGGCGGACCGGCAACAATTGATGCAGGTATTTCTTAATCTCATAAGCAACGCCACCGATGCAATGCCGGACGGCGGCACCCTCACGCTCCGGACCACGGCGAGGGTGCTGGAGAACGACCGCCCCGGCGTAGCGATTGAGTTTTCTGACTCGGGAACCGGAATTGGTGACGTCGATCTGCGCCGCATATGGGAGCCATTTTTTACTACGAAACTCGAAGGCAAGGGCACCGGCCTGGGATTGCCAATCTGCCGTCGCACGGTGGAAGAGCATGGCGGCACTATTGAAGTGGAGAGTCAGCCGGGACAGGGCACGACCTTTCGGGTCACGTTGCCGGCAATGGAAAGAATGGTGGCTAGATGAGCAATGAACTCAAGCTGGTGGGACAACCCGATGCCGTGCCAGAGCTAGCGATGATCGGCAAGATACTCGTAGTCGACGATGAGCCGAGCTTGCGCAATATCCTGGTGCAATCGCTGCGGGCGCAAAACTACGACGCGCACAGTGCCGCATCGGGCGCGCTCGCTCTCGAGAGACTAGCGCTCGAAGACTTCGATCTGCTTTTGAGCGACCTAATGATGCCGGAGATGGATGGGCTTACTTTGTTGCAACAGGCCCTCGTGATCGACCCATATCTCGTCGCCATCATGATGACGGGCCAGGGCACTATTCAGACCGCGGTCGATGCCATGAAGCACGGCGCATTTGATTACGTGCTGAAACCGTTTCGCCTGGAGACCATGATGCCCGTGCTTACGCGGGCCATGAACACCCGGCGTTTGCGCCTGGAAAATGTGCAGCTGCGCGAAGCAGTGGCCATTCATGAACTAAGCCAAACCATTGCCTTCACGCTCGACCCGCAAACATTGCTAAGCAAACTTGCCGATACCGCACTGCAGCAGAGCGAAGCCGACGAGGTTTCCGTGCTGCTGCCGACTGCCGATGGCGAGGAGCTTTATGTGGCCGCTGTCCGTGGCGAACAGCGAGAGCGACTCCTGGGCCAACGCGTCCCCTTTGATAAGAGCATCGCCGGTTGGGTAGGCCACGAACTGCTTCCGGTCATCCTGAACGGCGAGGTCGATGACG
>DATKIS010000359.1:0-3604 GCA_035543975.1 Pyrinomonadaceae bacterium | reverse complement strand
GCGGCCGCTGACTACCTTGAATATGAAAGATTTTATTTGGTAGACGCGATCAAACCACTGATCGAAAGCGGCAGGCTGCGCGCCTATTCGATTAACAGTGTGAACAAATACAGCCTGCTCAACGAGAAGATGCCGCCCAATCTGAAGGCTGAGTTACTGACGCGATTCGATCGCTATGTAACCGATGAAGTGTTGCCCTTGATCCGGAATGAGGCTGGACCAGATGCAAAGCCGTTGACGACCGGAGCCAGCCTGGGAGCATTTCTGGCTGCCAATGCTTATTTCAAACATCCGGATTTGTTTCGCGGTGTAATTGCGATGAGCGGAAGCTACGATGTCCGTTCGTATCTTAAGGACTTCTACGACGACAACGTCTATTTCAATAACCCGGCTGATTACCTCTCTAACCTAAACGATAATTACTATCTGCCTCTGCTCCAAAAGGCTGACGCCATTTACGTTCTGTCAGGCCAGGGATCATACGAGGCGCCCGAGCGCAGCCAGAATCTGTCGGACATTCTGAAATCAAAAGGAATCCCTCATACGCTCGATCTTTGGGGCGCAGATGTAGACCACGATTGGCCCTGGTGGCGAAAGATGTTGCCGTACACGCTCGGCAAGATTCTTGGTTAGGTAGCCACATCGGGGTAAAAGGGAAACGGGGAAAGGGTAAACGAACCATTACCCTTTCCCCGTTTCCTTTCCCTGGCTGTCCTTCTTCTTAGGGCTCGTCGCCGCCCTTCTTACCCTTCTTCTTCGCCGGATCTGTTTCGCGCGGTCTGGTTACTGGCGGCGGCGGAGCCTCAACTCTCGGTGGCGGCGCTTCCATCTTTGGCTGCGGGTCTGCCGGAGCCTCATCGACCTTTGGCGGCGGCGGCATCGTCACTTGCTCCAGCTTGGGTTCGGTATCCGACTTCGGTGCGGCATTCTCGTCTACAGCCTCCTCGGGCGCGTCTTCTCTAAACTGCGCCCGCTCGGCGGCAAGTTCTCGTTGACGTTGACGGAAAAGCTCCTTCATGTCTTCCGGCATACCCGGAGCCTTGTCGAAGTTCTCCTTCGGTTTGTCCTTCAAAAAGTCCTTCATGAAGTCAACGAAGAAGGGCAGCGCGCCGACGCCGCCGGTCATCCCGCTGCCGAGGTCCTTCTTCTTCCCTGGATATCCCATCCAAACGCCGGTCACATAAGTCGGTGTGTAACCAATAAACCAGACATCAGTGTGATCGTTGACCGTGCCGGTCTTGCCCGCGAGTGGCACGCCCACTGCGCGCGCGCCGGTCGCGGTTCCGTTATCGACTACGCCACGCATCATTGAAACCATCGTTAGCGCGACATACTCATTCATCACTTTGTAGGTAGTCTTTTCCCACTCTTCCAGCACGGCGCCGTCCCGATCCAATACGCGGCGGACGAGGTGCGGCTCCACCCGAATACCTTTGTTCGGAAAAGCTGAGTAGGCGGAGATCATCTGGTCTAAAGGCACTTCGGTAGCACCAAGGGCTGACGGAAGATAGGGCGCCATCGGCACCTTGATACCGAAGCGCCGGACCATCTGCGCGCCGGTCTGAATACCGACTGTCTGGAGCAGGTGCACCGCCGGAATATTCATCGACTTTGCCAACGCGACTTTCAGTGGCAAGTCGCCATTGCCGAGAGAGCCGTCGTAGTTGTGGGGTTTCCAGCCTCCAATGCTTATCGGAGCGCCGCTTACAGTTGTGTCAGGGGTCATGCCCCACTCAACCGCCGCGGTATAAACGAAAGGCTTGAAGCAGGAACCTGTCTGGCGATAAGCCTGCGTAGCGTTATTAAACTTGCTGGCGCTGTAGAAATCGTAACCGCCAATCATGGTAACGATCTCACCCGTTTTGGCGTTGAGCGTCATCATGGCGCCGGCGACCGCCGGTACCTGTGAGATTTCAACCTTCAGCCGCCGGCTCTTCTTGTCGACTTCCTTGATGTGAAACTCCGCCAGGTAACCCGGCTTGAGTTCGTCCTTTGGCTGCCGTCCGGACCAACCCATATCGGCGGATCCGACAGTCGCCGTGTAGTTACCGAAGCGAATGATCGCTTCGTTCCTGGCCCGGTCAACCTTGGTTATTAGTCCTGATAAATAGCGACCTTCCTGGTAATCGTTGCCATACCAGTCCGGGTCTTTGTAGTTGCTGATTTCCTGAGCCGTCGCTGGGCCTTGACCGTTGTTTGCCGAAGTCGGAATCGGCTTGTAAGCGGACCGCCAGCCTCGCGACTTGTCATAACGCCGGAGGCCGCCGCGAACCACTTCATACGCTTTCTTCTGGGCGTCCACATTGATAGTGGTGTAGACGGCGAGTCCGCCCTGGGCCACCCGCGTGGTGTACTTGTCTTCAAGCTCCTGCCGGACGTATTCAACCGGGTAGTCAAACGCACTCGACTTGGGTTGCGATTGGTAGTAAGCCGTGTCGGCGAGTTGAATCGGTTTGGCCTTGGCCGCATCTACTTCCGACTGGGTGGCAAAACCATTTCTGGCCATCAAGTCCAGCACCAGGTCCCGGCGCTCTTTGGCACGCGCGGGATTGGCAGTTGGAGAGTATTCGCTGGGCGCTTTGGGCACCGCTGCCAGCAAAGCCGCCTCTCCGATATTCATGTCCTTTGCTTGCTTGCCGAAATAGGTTTCGGCTCCAGCCTCTACGCCGTAGGCATTTGCGCCAAGAAAGATATGGTTGGCGTAGAGCTCCATGATCTGGTTCTTGGTGTAATAGCGCTCAATCTGAAGCGCCAGCGCCCACTCATTCACTTTTCGTTTAAGGGTCTGCTCCTTGGACAGAAACAGGTTCTTTGCCAGTTGCTGGGTAAGTGTGGAGCCGCCTTCGACCTTGTCACTCGTGAGTGTTTTCCACCCAGCCCCAATAATGCGGATGGGATCGATGCCAACGTGATCGTAAAAGCGGGCATCCTCCACCGCGAGAATAGCGTTTCTCATCAATGGCGGGATTTCGTCGTACTTGAGGGGAATGCGCTTTTCGAGGGCAAACTCACCGATGACTGTCTCGCCGTCGTCTGCGTAAACGCGGGTTACGACACTTGGCCGGTAAGTAGCGAGCGCGGCCACCTCATTTGCAGCCCGCGAATAATTGAGTTGGTAAGCAGCAACGATTCCGGTCAAGCCCCCGGCAGCCAGCGCCAGCAGCAGTACCGCGGGCAGCCAAAAACGTCTCAGCAAATGCCGGCGTTGCTCTGGCGGTGCATTAACAATTGCTTTGGGAGAATACGATCTCAACTTCGAACCAGGGGATTTTGTAGCCATATATTTCAGCCTCTCTAAAACCAAATTGCTTCAGACCCCGGGAAATCGACAACGTGGGTAGCCACAGTATGAACTGGGGCGTCGACGCAACGCCGACATTATAGCCGAGGACCGTTTTGAACTCGACGCGGGAGGCCGCTTAAAAGCCTGCCCGATCGTTCTCCATCGCAGTCGCTTTTCCGATTTCCGAATTCAGGTCGTATACTCTAAGAGCAAACGGGGGCGACAGGCTTCGACAGGGGTTTTGACGACCGACGGATGCCATGCCGGGCTACTCTATGCAGCTCGTTAAAAAGCGTAGGGAAAAAAACAATTGCCAACTCT
>DATKIS010000358.1:0-5178 GCA_035543975.1 Pyrinomonadaceae bacterium | reverse complement strand
GCCTAAAGGCTGTACTCTGAACACCGGTTACGGGCGTTTAGAGTCCAAGCTTTAGCTTGCGTGCTGCGCAAGAGGCAGCCTAAAGGCTGTACTCTGGACTCCTGTTGCGGGCGGGTCATGCGACCAAGTGCCGTAGGTTATAAACGGCGGCCAGCCTGTTGAGATCGGCTCGCACGAGCGCCCATTCACTCTTGACCGCGCCGCCCCGGCGCCATCGTCCTCGTCTCACGATCCCATTCACTTCATCGGCTTCGTTCATTACCTGCTGTACCTGCGAGCGAGTCTCGGCCCAGGTATTCGCGCGGTCAAAGTCGTGGCGCAACTTATCAATAGCATTCTCCAGTTCCTTTACCTGCTGATTGATATTGTCCTCGCGATTGCTGCCGTTGATGACGCTGCGGTCCAGCGTTCGATCCACGACCTTGCGAAACTCGTCGCTGCGTTCCTCGACGCGCTTGATGATTCGTTCCACGTCAGCCTTGGTGTAATCGATTGCGCTGTTATTTGCGCGGGCGCTAACTTCCGCCGAGATGCCGAGGCCCAGCAGAACTCCGAAGGTCATGGCCATCAATGAAAACGTTTTCGGCGATCTAATCATTTCGTCTCCTCCAACAATTTGATATGTCCGGCAAGCTCACCGGCGGCATTCTACCGGCGGTTATGTTTCGTGCGGTAGATGTTGCGATTGGCCCGATTCTCCTGGCGTTGAATGCTGACCCGCTCGCGTCTGGTGACCACGCCGTCCGCTCTGGCGTGTCTTTCGTGGGCCCGAATTCTTCGTTGTTGCGCCGCCAGGCGGGCCGTCTCTCGCCGGGTCAGTGCACCGCTGCGGACACCATGCCTGATGCGGCGAGACTGGCGCGCCTCACGGCGGTTAATGCTGGGCGTCTTTTGTCCCGGGGCAGCATTCGAATTTATGGGAACAGCAAACGTCGCGACGATGAGCATTGATGCCAGGACCAGCAACTTTTTCATAGGACTCCTTTGGTTTGACTCAGTAAGAAGAGCGAGTGTCTGGGCGGCGGGCAAGATATTACAGGGATGGGCCGACGGTCAATAGTTTTGGAGTACTTTAGGAGTACTTTTGGAGTGCGGCGCTTGACGCCGCTTTGTTATCCGTCGGACACGCCACCCTATCGCAGTTGCTTCGCTCGTGTGGCGCGACGCCGCGGACGAAAGCGCCGTCAAGCCGGCGCACTCCAAAGGTAGCTATTGAATCCTGATCCTCACCTTGTTGCTGGTCGTTCCATGAAGATTAATGCTCACCAGCAGGTCTCCATTCCCCGTCACGGTTTCCGGTAACTTGACGACAACCTCGGTCAGCCAGTCGAATCCGGGAACCTTCCCGACAAACTCAACCGTGAGTGGGTAAATTACGAGCAGCGAGTCCTCGGCTTGAGCTGTTACAGCCGAGCTAGTCTCACCCGCCAGCAAGTCGGCGCCGCTCGCCAGGAGAATCACCCGCGTGCGGTGATCGGCGCTGAAATTGAAAAGAGTCTGGAGAGGGAACGGGTCGCGCATCATCGTCACGGAGTCAAACGCGATCGCCCGGTCATTTCCCACTTCCGTCAGTAGTACGGGCGGAGGAGGCGTAACTGTGAGCGTCGCCTCGTTGCTGGTGGCCGAGCCGAAGGCATTAGTAACGACAACCCGAAACTTAGCGCCGTTATCTGCGGAGGTTGCGCTGGAAACCGTATACGAAGATGAATTTGCCCCCGCAAGGTCGACCATATTTCGCTGCCATTGATAACTGAGCGGCGTGCTACCGGTGGCACTTACCTGAAATGTTGCCGGTTGTCCGTCGTTAACAGTCTGATCCGCCGGCGGCATTGTAATGTTTGGAGGAGCAGTGACCGTCAGGGTTACTTCAATACTATTAGCTGTGCCGAAAGCATTGGTAATCACACAACGAAACTTGGCGCCGTTGTCAGCCAGCGTTGCACTCGCGACCGTATAGGTCGGTGAATTTGAATCGGCAAGGTCGACGTTGTTTCGCTTCCATAGGTAATTAAGTGGAGTGGTGCCGACCACGCCTACCTGAAACGAAGCAGGCTGCCCCTGGCTAACTGTGCTATCAGACGGTTCTTGATTAATTACGGGTGGAGCGGCGACGGTGAGGGTCACTTCGTTACTGGTGATGCTGCCAAAGGCATTCGTGATCACCACCTTAAACTTAGCGCCGTTATCTGCCAGGCTGACATTCGGGAGCGAGTATGTCGGCGACGTTGCTCCGCCGATGCTGTTGGTGTGCCTTTGCCACTGATAACTGAGTGGCGCACTGCCTCCGGCCACAACCTGGAACGTTGCGGTCTGTCCCGGCGTCACAGTTTGATCTGACGGCGGGATGGTGATACTCGGGGCCTGCTGCACAACTGGATACTGAATCTTAACGACGGTGCCGTTTCCGATGGCGAGGTAATAAAGGCTCCCGTCCGCGCCGACTCGCAAATCCACCGGATTGGGGATACCTGTGGCAAAAGCTGCGTCGGTTTGGGTCGCCGGATCAAAAACGCGAATCCAGCCACTGCACAGGTCCGCAAAGAAATACTTGCCAACATAGTTGCTGGGAAACTGGACCGTCGCCGGATTGTAGAAAGCCCCGCCGGTAATCGCGCAGCCACCGGTGTCGCTCGGACTGTGGGCGTAGGAAAAAAGTGGTGACCGGAAACTTGGGTTGTTCGTTGGTCCCTCGGTGGTAGGCCAGCCATAGTTGGAACCCGAAATGCCATCGTTGATCTCTTCCCACGTGCTTTGACCGACGTCGTTGATGAACATCCTCCCGCTGTTTGGTTGAAACGCAAACGTAAACGGATTACGCAGACCCAACGACCAGATCGCTCGATTGAGGCCAGTGGCGGTGTTGAAGAAAGGATTGTCCGATGGGATCGAGCCGTCGGAATTGATTCGGAGCATCTTGCCCAAACGATTGCTTAGTGTTTGCGAATTGGAGGCGACCGCGTTTTCACCGACGGCGACGTACAGTTTGCCATCCGGACCGAAGTGAATCGCGCCGCCGTTGTGGTTCGTGGCACTTAGATTCTCGAGCGTGAGGATTACTAATTCGCTGCCGGCCACCGCGACGTCGCCATTGGCGGTGAAGCGGCTCACTTGATTCCGTCTCGGCGACACCGTGCCATTGGTGTAGTAAACGTAGACGAAGTTGTTCGAGGCGAAGTTGGGATCGAATGCTATTCCCAGTAAGCCGCGTTCGCCGGAAGAATCGACCGTGACCGTCACAAAGGGAGTGGGAAGCAACGCCCCGTTTTTGATTACCCGTAGTTGTCCGCCCTGCTGGCAAACGAACAAACGGCCATCGGGGGCAAACTCCATGGCCGTCGGACTTGCTAACCCGCCCGCCACGAGTGTCTCAGTAAAACTAGCCGGCAGGGTCGCGGCGTTAGCGACGAAACAAGCCAGGAGAATGACGAAGCAGATCCGAGAAGAAATGGTGAGATAGACTGAAACTAAACGGCTGGTCATAACTAAACTCCATTGCCCGCTTGGCTCGCGCTGGTAGTTCGCAGAGCTGTGACTCCTCGTTAATGTCGTGAGATCTATGGCGACTCCACGGCCAAAAACACGCCATTCATTCACCAGGGCAAAAGAGTGTTTCAAGCTGTGGTTAGACAGCTGGGGGATTGATTAGTGAGTTGGGGAGCTAACACATCCAGGGACGAGGGGATTATACAACAAGTTCGTGACGAGTGAGCTCAGGGTAGTGGCTAATTTGAAATCCTCTTACGAGTAGGGGCTTTTTTTGTCACAACCTTCTGTCAGCTTGGATTCGTCACGGCTTTGCACAAAAAGTCTCGCACGCTCGTTAGCAGCGGATCCGTTCACAGGATTCGTGCCAGAGACATGACGCGCAGCGATGTCATTAGCACCGCGGCTTTAGCCCGGTGGAAAGAGGGAGCGCTTCTTCTTGCCATAACCGTTTTTACGGTTTACAGGCTTTGTCCGAGAAACCGTTGAAAACGGTTTAGGGCCTTCGTACCAACTGGTCTGTTCACCGGGCTAAAGCCGCGGTGCTAATGAAATCGCTTCGCGTCGACACGCGATCTGACGGCAATCGTTCTTGAGGCGTTCGGTTAAGCAGCCAGGGATGCCTGCTCTCCGTCAGCCGGCCTGGTTCCGTCCTTCCCAATCCGATCGCAGCAAACCATAAAACAGCGCGTCCTGAATCTCGCCCCCAACTTGCCAACGTTCGCGCAGATAACCTTCGCGTTGGAAACCGAGCTTCTCCAGGCTGCGGATTGAAGCCGCATTGCGTGGATCCACGTCGGCTTCAATGCGGTGCAAGTGGAGAACGTCAAAAGCAAAGCCGAGTAGGGCCTGGAGCGCCTCCTGCATATACCCGTTTCCCCAGTGAGCTCGGCCCATCGCGTATCCTATCTCGGCTCGACGATGTTCGAGGTTCAGGCCGTAAAGCGTAACGGTGCCAATCACCATATCGTCAGTAAGCCTCGCTAGTCCCCACTTCAGATGGGCCCGACTGGCAAAGCCTTCATGGATTTCTGCCACGATTTTGGCTGCGGCATCCCGGTCGGCAATCGGCGGCGAACTCCAATACCTCATCACTTCCGGGTCTGAAAAGATTGTGTAGAGAGCGTCAATGTCAGCCTCGGACACCCAACGCAGACGGATACGGTTAGCTTCGATTGTAGGAAGGTTTTGCCAATCCATCTGTTCTCTGCCTTGCGCTAGCATGAGACGCCTCTCGCAATAGTTTTAGCGCGCGGCGCAAAGATTACCAGAGCCAAAAACACCACGAAGCCGAGCGAATTAATCACGGCGCTCGTTAACGGTCGGCGTCCGCCCAGGAAATCAAACCAGTGAATCGCCGCGATCAGAAACGAGAACACGGTTAAGAACAGATGCACCGGCTTTCTCTGGTCGTAGTGAAAGAGCAACCAGAAAGACATGAGCCCAACGAAAACCAGCGCGGCTCCCGCTTCTCTAAAGACGTGGATCAGGTCTGCCGGGCCATCTGGTTCCAGAGCGTTAGGGAAGAGAAGTGCTGCGGTTCCGCTCAGGATGGCCACGCTACCGTAGATGCCGTACACAATCAGGCTAATCTTTTTCATCGTTAACCCCGGTTGGATCCACGAAGCAACCCGAAATTCGGTTGGTGTTATTTCGTGTATTTGTGGATCTCGGTCGTCTGGCCTGGGTGAAAAA
>DATKIS010000357.1:0-3006 GCA_035543975.1 Pyrinomonadaceae bacterium | reverse complement strand
GATTAATCGCTGGGATATTTTCAATCGTCCGCTAACGCGGACTGACTGCCAAAGATACTTTTAGGTCAACCGTAGTTGTTGCGTTGATTATTGGCGTCGAACAGCATCTGATGGTATAAGCACGCTTCGCCACGATCCCAGACGAGGCTTATTTCACCTCATCTTATAAATCGGTGGTGGCTTAATGATATGCAAACTAAGGTCAGCCCCTCGGTGCAATCTTGCTAGCATCAGACTTACGCCGGTTCTTATCCGATACTGCCAAAGTCCTTCGAGATGAGTTGGTCGCACCCAACCACCTCAATTCACGCGCATCTCTGCTTGAGCACCTCCTCGCCGGCGACCCTCGCGGCGGGCCGACGCCATCCTTTGGGTTTTTCTATCTGCTCCGCCAGGTTTACAACTCGGGTGATGGAACGCTTGGTAGGAACCTGGAAAGGCTGAGTTCCCTTTGCGATAGGTTCATCGAACTCTATCAGGATGGGCCGATCCATCTTCTCCGGGCACCGGCCCGGATCAACATTCTGGGTGAGCACGTAGATTATGTGTCGTACATGCCGACCTATTCGCTGCCCTTTGGCAGCCGCGAGCACGACATGTTGATGCTGTATAGGACTAACGAGACCGGGCAGGTGCGCGGAGCTTCGACCCACGAAGACTATCCGCCGTTTGCCTTCGCCCCTGATGAAGGTCCGGCAGCCGGCACCGGAGACACGGGCGAAGGCGCGTGGCTGAGTTACCTCTACGACGCCCCGACGCCCCAACCACACTGGGGTGGGTACGTCAAAGGATCATGTTTCTTCGCGCGCGCGAAGTTCGGCGAGAGGGTGACACGTGGTTACGATTTCATTGTCGATTCGAACATTCCGCCCAAGGGAGGCGCGTCATCATCGTCAACCTTGGTAGTACTGGCCGGCGCGGCAATTCGCAAGGTTAACGGCATTAGCTTCCAGCCCGGTGAGTTGGCCCGCGACTCATCGAAGGCCGAATGGTTCGTCGGGACCCGCGGCGGTTCGATGGACCACCTGACGATTTGTCTCGCCAGGAAATCGCATGCCGTGCGCATTTCTTACTGGGATCAGAGCACGCGCCTGGTTCCGCTGCCGGGCGAGCGGCTCCGCTGGGTCACCTTCTTCTCCCACGCGGCAGACAAGGGGAGAGAGATCATGCTCGAGTACAACGAACGCGCCGCCGTCTCGCGCTTGTTGATTCCGGCAATCATAGAAGCCTCCGGACTGAGCCACCCGCAACTACACGCATCGTGGGGTCTGGCGATCGAGGGGATGCTTTCAGGAGCGGCCGGCGCGGCGGACCAAATTGAGTTACTGCTGGATGAACTCCCAGAGACAATCACACTCGATCGAGTCGAAGTGGACTACCCGGAGGCTTACCGTGATTGCGCCGAATCCTTCCCGGCCCTGGTAACGGAGAGGCACGGCAGACCTCTGCGTGTACGTGCGTGCGCGCTCCATCACCTCGGCGAAATACGTCGCGTGTCGGCAGCCGAGCGCCTTCTGGATTCTCGTGATGCGGGCCGATCCGTCCGGCAGGATTTTTCCCAGGGGGCGTCGCTCCTGGGCAAAATTCTGAACGAATCACACGCCAGCTTGCGCGACCTCTATGCCGTCAGCACGCCTGAAGTGGAGGCGCTGACCAATACTATTCTGGCTGACCCAAACGTCTATGGCGCGCGTTTGATGGGCGGAGGTTTCGGCGGCAACGTCCTCGCGCTTACGACCCAGGAGAACCTGACTTCACTGGTCGAGCGGGTGCAGTCTGAGTTTTACGCCGCGCGAGGGCGCGATGGGGTGAGTGAAGGCTCGGTTATGATTTCGACACCGGGCGACGGGCTATCAGAGTTGAGTCTGGAGGCGGTCTGGCGTGAGGCTGTTGAAGAGTTCAACACTCTGGGCCGCAAAGCGGGGGACCACAGCCAAAACATCTTAAAGATACTGGACCTGATCGATACGGATGCGGAGCAGGACGAAGTGTGGCCGGTGATAGTCGCCGCCGGCAAAGGGTCGAGAGCTCGCGAGTCGGGTCTTGAAGCACCCAAGCCGGTCGCCATCATCGACGGGGTTCCCGCCATTCTCCGCGTGCTACGCAACATTCAAGACGCCTGCGGCAACGCCCGCCCGCCCCTTGTGCTTGTTTCGCCGGAAACTGAAGCGGCGGTGCGCAGTGCGTTGGAAGACGAAGACGTAATTTTCGTCACTCAGCCCGAACCCAGGGGTACAGGCGACGCGGTCTTGCATGCCCACTCTGTGATCAAGGATTTTCCGGGGGTCGCCCTGGTCATCTGGGGCACACAGCCCGTCGTCAGGGCGCAAACCATCAGGCGCGCACTTAAACTCGCTACACTCTTCGACGATTACGAACTGGTTCTGCCGACGGCCCTCAAGGAGCACCCTTACGCGCCGGTCGAACGCGACGCGAGCGGCCGCATCGTCGCGTCACGCGAGACGCACCTCGAGGGCGCCTCGCGGCCCGACTTCGGCGAGACGAATAGCGGTCTGTTCGTGCTCAAGAGCCGGGCGATGTTTGATGCGCTCCTCGACCTGCGGGCGAAACACTGGCTGGAGTCTGAGCAACGTTACGACCGGCCGGGCGGTGAACTGGGCTTCCCCAACGAGATGATTAATTACTTCGCAGGGCGCGCGCCCGGTGTATTAGCGTGCCCGTTCGTGGAGGGACGCGAAGAACAGGGCATCAAGACCCTGGAAGACGTGGCGCGCTGCGAACGGTATATTTCGGAACTTAACGACGAGGAGCGTTAAGCAATGCCTGGCGTTGGTTTCAAATTAGAGAACCGTTCGCGTGTTACGAACTACGCTGAAAGCGTTGGCTAGTTTCGACCCAGGGTTGTTTCAACCCTGGGATTCTGGCAGCAAAAGAATCTTAACGCTGAAAGCGTGGGCGAATGGCTGCGCGCTTCCGAACTCCTTCAGAGTTCAGTAGTAGTCGGTGCTGGAACTCAGTCCCAGGGTTTCAAAGCAAACCCTGGGC
>DATKIS010000356.1:0-2088 GCA_035543975.1 Pyrinomonadaceae bacterium | reverse complement strand
CCTCGCCGTCCGCGATGACGGCGACGATTGTCCCGAAGCCCGGTTTGCCGGGATCCGGCCCGTAAGGGGGCTGCGCGTCTACTCTGACGACCACCATCGCGGCGATGTTTCCGAAATCCCGCGGCCCACCCTTATCAATGCTCGTCGAGACGATCACGCCGATGTAGGCCGGGATGGTCTCCGGCGGAAAGCTCTGCCCCGGCTTTGTGCTCCAACAAGAGTCATTGAGCGGAGGCGCACCGGTAGTTCGCACGTTCACCTGGCAGAGTTGGGATCGATTAACCGTGTCGGCATAACCTTTAAAGTCGCCATGGGCTTTGTAATCACCCGCCGTGACCTGCTTGGCCCACGAGTGTCCCCAGAAATTGACGCTCTGCCCAATGCGCAAGCGCTCGTTGTTGCCACCCCAGATGACGAATGACGTTTGCAGATAGGCCGTCACATCGATCGCCACGGAGGCGGCGGTGCGGCATTCATCACCCGCGAAAATGATCTTCAGCGGCGAGGACTCGAAGGTTTGCGTTGGCGGAAGGGTAATGTTCGCCGTGGCCACACCGTTGGCGTTGGTGGTGGCCGAAACCTGCGTCGAGCCGACTTCAAAACGAAGTACCGCGTTCGGTATGGGCCGTTGATTGGTCGCATCCAGCAGGGCGGCGCTAAGCGATTCGCTGGTTCCAGTAGCGAGCGTTGTTTTGCCCGAGTATTGAATGACGGTCGCGAGGCGCTCGGTCTTCAATGACGCAGCATCCTGCGCCGGTGAATAGTTATCGTCTCCCGTGAAGCTGACGCTGACGGGGACCGTGGGGGAAGCGGATGTAGATATGACGGACGTGCTCGCGACGCCGTTGTTGTCCGTCATTGCCGACACGGTCTGAGCGCCGACCGTAAACTTGAGTTGATGATTGGCGAGGGCGTTGCCGCATGAATCCATCAGTCTTGCGGAGACGCCTAAGGGGGCGCCGCAATGTCCGAAAACCTCCCCCGTGTAAAGTAATCTAGTCGCCGCCGGGCGGGATGTCGCCGCTGGACAGGCATTGTCTTGAGATGCTGTGCCGGAAGCACTCCTCGCCCGCTTGCTCTCGAATCGGGAGCCGCCCTCTATCATCGAGTCGTCTTCTACACCCATGTTTGAGCGTGAGACCTGCGCATAGAGTTGAGACCCCGCGCTGGGCTGCCCGGCTGCGAATAGTAAGCACGGCTGACAAAGAAGCGTGATGGATAAAAGGTGCGTGACGAATTGGAGCACTAATGAGGGTCGGGCACTCTTCTTCAGCATCTTGTGAAGTCTCCTTCAACCGGAGGGGTGGTTCTCGTCGTCGCATGTAATACAAATAGCGTCGACTTGTGACGAGGTCTCGCCGTACAAACTTGATAGGATTTCGTGAAAGAGCACGCGTTTCAACGCGGCGTGATTACTGGTCCAGTGCTTCTGATAATTTGCGAGGACTACAGCGCTTCGGAAAGTGAGATGGCGTCAGCCTGAACGTTGCAGGCTCGATGGATCGCCGTCGCTCTTTTGGCGCGAAGAGCGCCTTCTTCTAAAAGTTCAGCGTCATCGTGCCGGACAGTTTCGAGGGGTTATCGAGACGCAACGAAAGCTTGATCGTCCCGCTCCCGCTCTTGACGGTAGCGTATTGCCCCGTGCCTCCCTGAATATTCAGTTGAATCGAGTCGGCCCCCGTGAGTCCGCCGTCGCCGTTGAAACTCAGAACGCCGGCGGATATACCGCCGTTCAGCTGTCCCTTTTCGCGTGAGACGGCGTCCGCGTTCGGCGGCATCACCGTCAACCTCCAACTGCCGCCGGTCACTTTATTCCCGTCACGTCGTATCACCACCGAGCTCGTCCCAGGCAGGTCGCCTTCGACATTCAGCAGGAGGCTGATGTTCTCAGTCTCGGTCGAAGCGGTCTGAATTCCGTCTACTGTATTACGATGCGCGGTCTGCGCCTGAACCAGAGCTGCGATGAGCAAACAGATCATCGCGGCCGGCGTCACGATGAATGCCGCGAGTCTGATAGCGGTCTTTCCGAATGTAAGGTTAGAAGTCGTCGGCATAACCCGTCAGGCAGTGCAGCGCGTGGAGACTTTG
>DATKIS010000355.1:0-4423 GCA_035543975.1 Pyrinomonadaceae bacterium | reverse complement strand
CGAACCTGCCGCGAGATCACTACGATTGCGCGGTGGTAATTTTTCAGTTAGACAAATGTACAAATCCTATCGCAACCCTGGAGCAACTGCATTCAGCACTGAAGCCTGATGCGTTGCTTTTCCTGGTGACGCCTTCCATGGATAGCTGGTCGGCGCAATTCTTCCGCAGTCAGTGGACCGAATGGCGGCCAGAAAATTTTTTCTACTTTGACCGGCAAACTATTCAATCAGCATTGCTCCGCTGCGGGTTTGACCGGATCGAGATTTCCCACGATCGGCGGCGCTATTCGTTGCAGCATTTATATGACCGTGCTCGCACCTCACCCCGAACGCTTTTGACTTCAACGGTCAGAACCATCGGCAATGCTTTGCCGGGTTCGATTCGACGCAGCTTGCGCATAAAATTGCCGGCATCGGGAATACTCGTCACCGCCCGCCGGGCTACCCGAAGGCAACGCCCCCTGCTTTCGATTGTGATGCCGGTCTATAACGAGGCCGCTACTTTTGCCAGGACCGCACAAGAGATCATTGCCAAGGACCTGCCCGGCGTTGATAAAGAAATAATCATGGTTGAGAGCAACTCAACCGACGGCACTCGTGATCTGGTCTTAAAGTGCGAAGGCTCTCCCGGGGTTAAGGTCATCCTGGAAGATCGGCCGAGGGGAAAAGGCAGAGCGGTTCGCACCGGATTCCAACACGCTCTGGGCGACTTCATCCTGATTCAGGATGCCGATCAGGAATACGACATCGATGATTACGATTCGTTGCTGGAACCGCTCTTAAACTACCAGCGGGCTTTTGTGCTGGGCTCGCGGCATGTGGAAGGCTGGAAGGTCCGCGAGTTTAACGAACAACCTGGTCTCACGGCGTTTTTCAACCTGGGTCATGTCATCTTCGCCGGACTGTTGAACTTGATCTATGGCCAGAACATCAAGGACCCATTCACCATGTACAAGGTTTTCCGCAGGGATTGCCTCCATGGATTGAAACTCGAATGCAACCGCTTTGATTTCGACTTTGAACTGGTGATCAAGCTATTGAGAAAAGGCTACGTACCAAAAGAGATACCGGTCAACTATCAGGCCAGGTCATTTAGCGAAGGCAAGAAGGTGTCCCCACTGCGGGATCCTTTGACCTGGATCTGGGCCCTCGCCAAGTTTCGCTTTTCGTCAATTTACGTTAGTCGGGTCAAGTAGGATACTCGCGGATTCAGGAGAACTTAGTTGCGTTTCATAGTCACCGGCTGTGCCGGCTTCATCGGCAGCAACCTGGTCGATCATCTGTTGCAAGCTGGGCATTCGGTTGTCGGCTACGACAATTTCTCTACCGGCCGGCGGGAGTTCCTGGCTGGTGCTCTGCGGTCGGAGCACTTCAGCTTGGTGGAAGGCGATGTGCTGGATACGAGTAAACTCGCCCAGGTCATGCCCCAGGCCGACTTTGTCTTCCACCTCGCTGCCAATGCCGACGTGCGACACGGGACTGAGCACCCCGCCAAAGATCTGGAGCAGAATACGGTCGCGACCTTCAATGTGCTCGAGGCAATGCGCGCCCATGGAATTCGCCGCATCGCTTTCACCTCAACCGGGTCAATCTATGGCGAGCCCGAAGTCTTCCCCACTCCTGAAACCTGTCCATTTCCGGTGCAGACCTCGCTCTACGGCGCCTCGAAGCTGGCTGCCGAAAGTCTGATCAGCGCCTACTGCGAAGGTTACGACCTGCAGGGCTACATCTTTCGTCTGGTATCGGTTCTGGGCGAACGATACTCGCATGGACATGTATTCGACTTTTATCGGATGCTCGTTGACAATCCTAACGAGATTGAAGTGCTCGGCGACGGCAAGCAACGCAAGTCGTATCTCTATATTCAGGACTGCATCGCCGCCATGTTAACCGCAATCAGCCACCCGCAAGCTCAAGCGAAGTTCAACATTTTCAACCTGGGAACCGATGAGTATTGCAATGTCGATCAATCGCTGGGTTGGATAACCGAGCGACTGGGATTGAACCCGGAAAGGCGCTACACCGGTGGCCCTCGCGGATGGATCGGTGATAGTCCTTTTATCTTTCTTGATTGTGCCAGGATTCGATCGCTTGGCTGGCAGCCACGCATGACCATTCGGGAGAGCGTCGAGCTCACGTTGGACTACCTTAGGCAAAGCAGTTGGCTTTTCGTGAAGTGATGAATCAGGGACCAAAAATTGCGGTATTCGGATTATGGCATCTGGGATGTGTCACCGCCGCTTCCCTGGCGCAGGAACGCTTCAATGTGCGCGCGCTCGATTCTGACCTGGAAGTAATTGAAAACCTGCGCGCCGGCAGGCCCCCGATCTTTGAGCCTGGGCTGACGGAGTTAATCGCGGAGGGCCAGGCGGCCGGTTACTTAACTTTCACCACCGACTACCGGGAAGCTTTGGCCGAGGCGGACCTGGTGTGGGTTACGTTTGATACGCCCGTTGACGACGCTGATCGGGCTGACGTTCAGTTCGTGCTGGACCAATTGAACCAGGCTTTTCCCTTTATCAAGTCAGGGGCGACGATTGTTATTTCATCTCAGGTGCCAGTTGGCTTCACAGATTCGCTACGCGAAAGCTGGCAGGCGCGCGACGGTAACAAACAACTGACCTACTGCTACTCGCCCGAGAATCTGCGACTGGGCAAGTCGCTTGAGACCTTTCGAGCTAAGGATAGAATTGTGGTGGGACTGGATGGCGATCAGGGCCGCGAGTTAATTCAAGACGTTCTGAGCAGGTTTTGTCCCCGGCTGGAATGGATGTCGATTCGATCCGCGGAGATGACCAAGCATGCGCTCAACTCGTTCCTGGCCGTGTCCGTCTCCCTCGCCAACGAGATCGCCAGGATTAGCGAACGCACGGGCGCCGAGGCCAGGGAGGTTGAGCGCGGGCTGAAGAGTGAGAGTCGCGTCGGTCCGGGAGCTTATCTTAGTCCGGGCGGTCCTTTCTCAGGCGGAACGCTGGCTCGTGACTTACGTTTTCTGAAGCAGCTGGGCACCACCTTCGGGATCAATACTCCGCTGCTCTCCGGCGCGCTCGCGAGCAACGAGCTGCATAAGAACTGGGTGCGAGAAGCTGCGACGCGTTTGCTCGAGGGGATACCAAAACCTGCCCGCGTGACCATACTCGGGCTGACGTATAAGCATGGAACAGATACGCTGCGACGTTCAGAAGCCGTTAACCTCGGACTCTGGCTGTTGGAACAGGACGCGGAAGTAGTCTTCCACGACGCGGTAGTTGCAAGTCTCCCAAACGACCTGGCCGGCAAGTTTCAGCTGACCAGTGACCTGGTAAAGGCGCTCACCGGTTCTGATCTGGTAGTTGTTTCCACCAACTCGCCGATCTATCGCGAAGAGGTAGGAGTGGCGTTGCTCAAGCAGACAATGCGGCGGGCGGCAGTAATCGACCAGAACCGGTTTTTGGCAGCAGCGCTCGACGGCGTTCCTGAGGTCGTATATGCCGCAGTGGGCAAACCCTGGGGTGATGCCGAATGATCTTGCGTGACCGGGTAGCAATAATAACTGGAGCGAACCAGGGTCTGGGCGAGGCCATCGCCCGCGCTTTCGCCAGGGAGGGTGCCGGATTGGTATTGGCTGCCCGCGATGCTGCCCTGCTCCAAACAGTGGCCGAGGATCTCCCTCGGGCTGCTGGACAGAAAGTAGAGTGGTTGAGGGCGGATGTGGGCGAAGTCTCGGATATTGAAGCTATTCGGGACCGCGCGATCGAAGCTTTTGGCCGGGTCGACATACTCGTCAACAACGCCGGCGTCTACGGTCCGATTGGGCGGTTTGAAGAAGTCGACTGGGTGGAGTGGTGTGAGGCCATCAAGGTCAATTTACTTGGCACAGCAGCTATGTCCCGCGCCATCGTGCCCATAATGAAGCGGCAGAGTTACGGGAAGATCATCAATTTGTCCGGCGGAGGAGCCACTGCTGCCCTGCCACGTTTCACCGCCTACGCCGCTTCCAAAGCAGCGGTTGTGCGGCTGACGGAAACTATTGCGGAAGAGCTGGCGTCGAGTCACATCGATGTCAATGCCATCGCTCCCGGAGCCCTGAATACCCGGCTGCTTGATCAGGTGTTGGAGGCGGGAGCTGAGCGAACTGGAGAGGATTTTTATCAGCGGTCACTCAAACAGCGGGAAGAAGGCGGCGCTTCGTTAGAGCTGGCGGCTGAACTTGCGCTGTTCCTGGCTTCAGCCGAAAGCGACGGAATTACCAAAAGGCTGATCAGCGCCGTCTGGGATGATTGGCGGCAATTTCCCTCGTATCGCGAGCGCATTCGGGAAAGCGATGTATTCACGCTTCGTCGCATCGTGCCGCAGGATCGCGGATGGGAGTTTGAGAAGTGAAGGTCGGACTCGTCGGTTGTGGGGTGGTTGGTTCCAAGCGAGCTCAGGCGCTGGGGCCAAA
>DATKIS010000354.1:0-8343 GCA_035543975.1 Pyrinomonadaceae bacterium | reverse complement strand
TCTACGGGAGCTTTTTCCGGGGGAGCAACAAACCTTAGCTTCAGCGGTGGAGCAGGGGGAGACGCTACCGGTGGGAGCGGCGATCAGGGACTATTACCAATCATCTCGCGCAGATTATCACGGCGCGGCTCGATTGAAGTTGACGGACGCAGCAACACGTTGATCATTACCGACGTAAAAGAGAATATTGAAGCAATTCGGCAGCTAACGGCCATTCTGGATCATCCCGAGCCTCAAGTTGAAATCGAAACGCGAATCGTGATCGCCCAGCGAAACTTCAGTCGTGATCTTGGCGCCCAGCTTTCTGCGGGTGTCATTAATCTGGGCAACGGTGGTTTGGGCAACATTTCAACACTGCCCGCGAAGGGCGCGAGCTCAGGCGGCGCAGGTGGCGGCGATTTGACCAGCGGTCCGAATCCCTACGGTGTATTCGGCGGTCTCGCTGGAACTAACCAACCTCTTGGGTCGCTCGGAGCGGCCGCGGCCAGCACGGTAATCGGCCTCACCACTGGGCTCTTTGGGACTGCCCAAATTAGTGCCCTCATAAGTATGGCGGAGTCCAGGGGCGACGCAAAAACCGTTGCGACGCCACGCGTAACCGCTCTGAATAATCGCCCGGCGCAAATCGAGAGCGGCTCACAGATTCCAGTTCAGACCACGCAGGCCGCCGGCGGAACCGCAGTGGTAACTACCACGTTTGTTTCGGTTCCACTGCGTCTTTCAATCACACCTCAGATTACCGACGCCGGCACTGTTATTCTCCGCGTGACCATCGAGAACAACACGATCAATACCGGCATTGCGGTCGGTGGGGTACCGGGTATCGACACTCAGCGCATGCAAACTGAAGTGCTCGTTCCAGACGGTGGTACAACAGTTATGGGCGGAGTCCTAGCTGACACGGAAGGTGAAACCAGACAGCGAACACCTGGCCTCGCCTCCATCCCTGTGGTCGGCAATCTCTTCAAGCGCAAGTTGACCACACGTCAAAGCAGCGAGATATTGTTCTTCATCACACCGCACATTTACCGACCGGACTACCAAGGGCGCCCAACCACCAGCACTGCGACGAGTGGCCCACGCACCACCACGATCTCGCAGCCAGTGCCTATGGGCAATCCGCAAAGCAATACTCCGACGCCAACTCAGCTCCAACAGCAACAGTCGGCGCCGCAGAACACACCCGGCACGCCACAGCTTCTGAGCGCGCCAACACCGAATACTCCGGCCTCGAACACACCCAATGCTCGTCCCGGTGCCCTCGGCGGCCAACGTCCGTAAGGTGGATTCTATGTTCAAACAAACACTTGAAGCCATTCTTGAGCGCACCGAGGGAAGCCTCGGTGCACTCATCATGGGTATCGACGGTATCCCGGTGGAAAGGTCATTGAAGGAAGGCCAGGAGTCGAATTTGGACGTCGCCGCAGCCGAGTTTACTTCCTTACTCAGAAACGCTCAGCGTGCAGGTAAAGATACTGGGCTGGGGAATCTTCGAGAGCTCGTTATTACTCTGGACGAAGCGGTAGTCCTGATGCGGCTTCTTGGTACGGAATACTTTGTTGTTCTGGCGATTCGTCCAGATGGCAACCTGGGTAGAGGGCGATTTGAGCTCAGGAAAGCTGAGCTTCAAATGGCCAGTGAGTTCGCCGTCTAGCCAAAACTCAACGTCTACTGAAAGGGTCGCTTCCTCGAAAGCGGCCTTTTTGCTTTTCGCCGCCATTTTCTCAAGGTAAACGCACGTATGGCATTCCTCGCAAGATGATTCGTTGCCGCCGGGCCACGCGCCGGGGATTAACTTGAGGATTGAAGACTGTACGAGGATTCGGAATCATAGCCGAGAGATAGGCTGCCTGATTGGCCGCAAGCGCCGCAGCAGGTTTGTGAAAGTAATATTGCGAGGCAGCTTCCGCCCCATACACTCCATCACCCCATTCAATGACATTCAGATAAATTTCAAGGAGTCGTCGCTTACTCAGGTTGCGCTCGAGGAAGATTGTCAAAACAGCTTCTTGCCCTTTACGAAAAAACGATCGGCGCGACGATAGATACAGGTTTTTTGCGAGCTGCTGCGAAATCGTCGAGGCCCCTCGTTTGAAATCAGGCAGGTTTGGTAACCAATCGTCATCCTCACCTTCCTTCCGTGCTTCCTTAGCTGCTTCGACAAAAGCCTGGTCCCATGCCTTTTGAATTGCCTTGTAGTCGAATCCGTTATGCGTTGCAAAGTTTGTATCTTCGCCCGCCAGCACCGCCCGTTGTAAGTTCGTTGAAATTTGCTCCAGCGGGACCCAAATCTGCATACGCTTTGGCTGCTCGCCGCGGGCATTGGCCTCACTTATCCGGGCTTCTATTAGTGAAGTTGTTACGGGGTTGTCGGACCGCAGCCCTGAAATGCGAATGAACATGATGGCCTCGTAAGCCACCAAGCCGATCAAGATGCCCAGAAACACCATCAACAATGTCTTAATAATTCTACGGATCACTAGTCGGTGTTGTCTCAGAAGAGGATGTTAACTACCGGAAGTCATTCATCGAGTGCGTTGCCGAGGATCGAGATATTCCCGCAAGCCATCTCCGATGAAATTAAAGGCGAGAACCGTCAGTGCAATAGCGATCCCAGGAAAAATCAATGCGTGTGGTGCAGCTTGCAGCGTTGAGAGGTCGCGAGCCTCCTCGATCATGACTCCCCAGGATGGCGCCGGCGGGGGTACGCCGAGCCCCAGAAAAGAGAGGGATGCCTCGGATAGCACTGCACCTGCCATTCCCAAGCTGGCCTGAACAATCAAAGGTTGGATCGCATTAGGCAGGATATGGATTAAGAGTATGCGGGCGTCGCTTGCCCCAAGTGCTCGAGCAGCCTGAACAAAATCATACTCGCGAACCTTCAGCACCTGGCCTCGAATCAAGCGCGCATACCCGACCCAACCAATAATACACAAGGCAAATATCAGCTTGTTCAAACCTGCTCCTAAAAAAGCGACCATCGCTATCGCTAGGAGGAGGCCAGGAAAGGCCAGGAAAACATTGAACACATAACCGGACACGATTCGGTCGATCCACCCCCCGTAGTATCCCGCAAGTGCTCCGAGAAGGGTTCCCACCACCGCCGAGACAGAGACCACTACGATGCCAACCTCGAGCGAGATGCGTGCACCGAAGACTAGTCGAGAAAAGATATCGCGTCCGGTAGCGTCCGTGCCGAAGAAATACTGCGCCGACGGTGGTAGGTAACGAATGGAGAGATTGGTAGCGCCCACGTCGTGAGTAGCAATCCAAGGCGCAAATATCGCTACGAACAGGAGAATCGCCACGATTACGAGACCAATGATGGTTAGCCGGTTCATTTCAATAATCGAAGGTCAAGCTTTCCAATCGATGCTGCGTCTAAAAGTTCAGGAAACCCGAATGCGCGGATCGAGCCAGCGATAAATCATATCCGTGATCATGTTGGCTATGATGTAAGTGATACTAATAACCAAAACACATCCCTGCACCACTCGATAATCGCGCTTGCCAATTCCATCCTCCACCAACAGCAGACCCAATCCGGGCCAGCCAAAGATCTTCTCGGTGATAATGGCTCCCGCAAGGAGGACGCCGAGCTGAAGGCCAAGAATCGTTACAACCGGAATCAGGCCATTCTTCAAGACGTGTTTATAGACAACCTGTGTCCCGCTGAGGCCCTTTGCGCGCGCCGTTCGCACATAGTCCTCACCCAGCTCTTCAATAACTGACGATCGAACCATACGAGTCAAAATCGCCGAAAGCGCCGCCCCCAAGGTAAATGACGGCAGAATAAAGTCTGTCCAGTCGAAACGCCCGGACGGGGCAAGCCAACCGAGCTTGACCGCAAACACGTAAACCATCAGGGGCCCGATCACGAAACCGGGCAGGCTAATACCTATTAACGCGATGACGGAGGCAAGGTTGTCGATCCAGGTTCCGCGATTCTTCCCAGCAATCACGCCTAACGGGACTGCGATTATGATGGCGATAACAAGAGCGGCAAGCGCAAGTTGGATAGTGGCCGGATAACGTTCGAGGATCAACTCGACCACGGGACGATCAGTACGAAAGGAACGGCCCATATCGCCATGAACGAGGGCGATCCAATACTCGGTGTATCTATTGTTCACCCCATGCCATTGAAGATGGCGCTCCCCAGCGGAATCGCGCGGGAAGGAAAGGAAGAAGGGAGGCCGATCGAGTCCGTGTTTTTGTCTAAATTGCTCAAACTGCTCGGGGGTGGCTTGTTCACCTAAAACCGAAACCGCCGGATCACCCGGGACGAGTTCGATCAGCAGGGTCACCAACGAAACTACCGTCCAGACTACCAGCAGAAAGATTGCGAAACGCCGCAATCCGCCAAGAAGTTTGTACTTATAAGCTGAACGCACTCAGTGGTGCCCACTAATAAAGAAGAATGGAATTCGTGAGGATAGTATCACAGCGAGGTGGTGGGTTATTGGTCTTTGGCTCCAAACAAGAACGTAGCCCGCAAGAAAAACCGAAATGATCGCGTGGCCCCGACAACCGCACAATCGCATGGTATTCCTGCGGGCTGCGCTCTAATGGTTGCAAGCTATGTCGTTTGCAACCAATCCCGAAAACTAAAGCGGGCGCATACCAAGGTGAAGAGCCGCAATCCCTCCACTTAGATTTTGAAAAGCAACCTCCTGGAATCCGATATGCTTCATCATCGCAGAAAGTTCACTTTGATCCGGAAAACGCGAGACTGACTCTGGCAAATATTCGTATGCGCTCTTCGAACCGCTAATCAGACCACCAAAGATCGGCAATACCCTCGTAAAGTAGATACTAAAAAGTGAACGCAGAACCGGCGTTGTCGGTTTTGAAAACTCCAGAACCACAACTCTGCCGCCAGGCTTCAAAACGCGAAACAGTTCGGCCAAGCCACCATCCACACTCGCTAGGTTTCGCAAACCAAACGCGATCGTTACAGCTTCAAATGAGCAGTCAAGGAAGGGAAGCGAGAGCGCGTCCCCTTCGATGAACGGAACTTCCGAGCCTCGGGTTGAAGCTTTCGAGGATGCGATTTCAAGCATCGGCCGACAAAAATCTATGCCAACTATGCTTGCCCTGCCGCTTTCAAACAACGTAAATGACAGATCACCCGTTCCACACGCCACATCGAGAATCCGAGCCTTGCCTAAGCTATTTGGAGGCAGGGGCGCGAGCGACGAGTAAAGGTTTTTTGCCACTCGACGCCTCCACCGCTTGTCGATATTCCCGGAAAGGAGGTGATTTAAAAGATCATACCGAGAGGCAATGGTCGCGAACATCTCCCGGACGCGCCGCGCTTTTTCCGTCTTGATTGCGCTCTCTTCGTCTGTCACAGTAAACCGAAACTTAGTGTTGGTATGGTTGCAGGTAGGTTGCGAATGACTTGCGTTTAATCGGGTTTGCCGGAAGGTTGAGTGTCAGGTTTGGTTACTGAGTCACTTTTCAGCGGCGTTTGAGGTTTGAGCTCGCCCATCAATTCCACTTTTAGGTAACGCTCAATCTGTGGTTTGACTAAGTCAGAGTTGCCCACAACCACCGAAGCCTTGATTCCATCGTTGAACAAACGGGTGGTAGCCCTTTGAAGATCATTTGGGGTGAGACGGTTTATTGCACTGATTCGCTCAGCGGCAGGGGAAGTCCCGTAGGTGTCGACATCGAGCAGGGCTTGCGCGACTCCATCTGGCTTGGATAATTCGCTATTAAGACCTGCTAATGTTTCACTCCGCGCCTGATCCAATTCTGAGGCAGAAACAGCTGTGACCGTCAGCGACTTGATTACCTCCTGGGCTTTTTCCAGAGCCTTACCTGCCAGAAGATTATCCACACTTGACCCCATGACAAAAATGCCTGGCAGGGTAAACGAGTCGTGTCGAACGAATACCGGGCTCCTTGTGAGTTCCGGCAAAAGCTTCTCCCAACGCTGGCGCATAACTATTCCCAGCATCGCGGCGGCTGCGGCATCTGGATCTTTCCGAGCAAAACCGCGTACGGCCAGTCTAATCTCCACGCTCTGGTCTGCAGGAGCGTTAATCAGCAGCGCACGAGAGTCGGGAGGTGTCGGCTGTCGGAACGTTGCTGGACTGATTTGCTCATTTTTCCGCCAACCTCCGAGGAGCTGTCGCAGCGTGCGCAGGACCCGACCGGTCTGGAGACCACCCACGATCACCACAGTAGAGTTATTTGGGCTTAGGAACCGGTCACGCGCCAGCAAAAGGTCTTCTCGTCCGATTCGCTCGAGCGATTCGGCGGTACCGGTGTAAGGACGGCCATAAGGATAGTCGCCAAACAACCGCGTCGCGATCGCTCGATCGGCTACAACACCTGGAGAAATACTGGTCTCTTTTATGACCTTAATGCGTCCATCGCGAGCCTTGGCAACATTCTCCGGCGTCAGCTGGGTGGTTACCAGGGCCGTCCGGAGAATCTCAATCATCCGCTCAAACTCGCGAGCCCGCCCTTGCATGGTGATGGTGATTGAGTCGTAGTCGGTGGCTACGTTCAGCCGTCCCTTCATTTCTTCGGTGAAGTATTCTCGCGTCGTCGGGTCCGGAAAGAGGAGATCACCGAGAAGTGCCATGGTGCCGGCCTTGCCCGAAAGATCAAAGGCCGCGCCGCTGTGGATCCGGAGCTTAATGAGTACTTCCTGTTCACCGGGTCGCGGCAAAAGCACGACTCGCAGGCCATTAAGAAGTCGGCCCCGCTCCGGCTCTGACGCCACTTGCGCCATTACGACTGACTGAACGGTTACCAGGAGACAAAGAGCAAAGAGCGATTTCCTTAAGGAATTCATAAGATACGGCCACATTATTGAGCGCTGAAGCCGCGGAAAGCCAACCACAGGCTTCAACTAAAATTCAAATTGTCGAACGGGGAGCAAAACATCTTAGATGCCCGATATTTGCTCGTCAACCGTTTGGCTTCTAACTGCATCCAACGCCATGGTTTGAACAGTATTAGTGCGACTCCCCACGCTCTTGATTGCTCACTCTGTCGCCGCAAGGCGTCACTTTCACAGGTGGGTGTTTGAAAATAGGGCTGCAAACACGGGCAAAAAGTTTGAGGGAACAGCGTATCTTTTGGCCGTTTGTCGGTAATACAAGTAGGAAGCGATTCCAACAGAATCGAGTGCCGATTGCCAGATAGAACCAAAGACGAACTTTTGCTTGTGAAGGCAGGAGCTGGCGACTCGGCGGCTTTCCTTCAGGTTTATGAGCGGCATAGGGACGCGGTCTTTCGCTTTGCCTACCGGCTTTCCGGGTCCGTTGAATTGGCTGAGGACATAACCCACGACAGCTTTTTGGGGTTATTGAGGAAGCCCGGTAACTTTGTCGCCAGCCGGGCATCACTACGCACCTACTTGTTTGCGGCAGTGCGCAACCTGTGGTTCAAGCAACTCCGGATAGTGGGTCGCGAGTCACCACTGGACGACTTGCCGGAGGATCAGTTTATTGCTACCGGCAGGGAACCGTTGGCCAGGTTGATGGATGGCGAACTATCTTTGAAAGTGAAAGAAGCGGTCTGGGACCTGCCACCGCTGCAACGCGAGGCTCTGATTCTTTTTGACTATGAAGGTCTGGCGTTAAGTGAAATTGCGAGTCTGGTCGGAACAGATGTGGGAGCGGTGAAAGCGCGGCTTCACCGAGCCCGCACCAGGTTGAGAAACACGCTTCAACCATATTTGAACAGCAGCCGGGAAATTGTTACTTTGGAGACTTGAAATGAGCAGCACAATTGGGCCGGAAGGAGCTGGAGAGCAGTTGGTTTCTGACGATGAGCTTAAGAGTTTGCTCAACAGTTGGATTGCTCCAGAGCCTTCAAAAAGTCTCGATCAGCGAGTAGCAAACAGTTATCATAGGGAAATGGGAAAGGCGGCAAGGTTAGTGCCCGATTCCATACCGTTCCCCCAAAGCCAACACGAGGTAGTAACGATGAAGTTTTGTTCCACATGTAGTGAAGAGTTCGCGGACAAGTTTAGTTTTTGCCCCGTGGACGGTACTGCCTTAACAATTCCGGTCTCGGAAGCCGCTTTGCCGGCTCCAGCGCCGGAGCCTGTAGTGGTCAGCCCTCCGCCGATCTCGGAGCCCGTAGTTCACAGCGTCCCGCTTGTGGCCAGCGTTCCAGTTATGGCTGGTGCCGGCTCGACCGCGCTGGTTCCCCGGGGCGAATATCATCTGACATTTATGGATGACGCCGGATTGGTCACCAGGTTGACGGGCGCCCTGAAAGAAGTGGCTCACGAATCTGAATTGACCTGGCCTGAATTCAAACGCGATCCATTTGGTTTTACGAAGCGGATGGTGGTTGGCTACGGACAGGCGGGCC
>DATKIS010000353.1:0-9485 GCA_035543975.1 Pyrinomonadaceae bacterium | reverse complement strand
TCGAGTACATGGAGGAACGCACTGTTGGGCCCAGCCTTGGTGCTGATTCTATCCGCTCTGGCGTAAGAGCTTCCCTGGTTGGCCTGATGTTGGTAATCGCCTTCATGCTTTTCTACTATCGCGGTTCGGGCGTGAATGCGGTGGTCGCTTTGATTTTGAACATGATCCTAATGCTGGCCGCCCTGATTGTTTTTGGAGCTACGCTGACTTTGCCAGGAATCGCCGGCATTATTCTGACCATCGGTATGGCGGTCGACTCGAATGTGCTGATATTTGAGCGAATCCGTGAGGAACTGAAGAGCGGAAAGACTATTCCGTCGGCAATCGATCAGGGTTTTGCCCGGGCATTTGTAACCATCATTGATACACACGTTACAACGATCATCTCCTCATTGTTTCTGTTCGTTTTCGGTACCGGACCATTGCGTGGGTTCGCGGTCACCCTCGTCCTGGGTCTGCTGATAAATCTCTTCTCTGCGATTTATGTGTCGCGGACGATTTTCATGTGGGAGTTGAGTCGCAAACGGAAGATGGAGAGGTTGAGCATATAGACGCGGTAAGGCCGTTAACGGCGACTTTTCGATGGTTAAAATATGATTGAAGTTTTTAAGAGCGTAAATATCGACTGGTTAGCGAATCGCCGACTATTTATCGCGATTTCCCTTTTGCTGATGCTCGCCGGCCTCGGCTCGGCTGTGTTCCGCCAGTGGAAGCATCCAGGCGGCACGGAGGCATTTAACCTGGGCGTCGACTTCAAAGGCGGCACCGTCGTTACGGCCAAGTTCAAGCAGCGACCTTCCGCTGAAGTCATCCGCGACGCGTTGGTCGCTGCCGGCGTCAACGATGCGGTAATCCAGCCGGTTATTGATAAACCGGATACCGCGTTAATAAAGTTGCCACTCGTAGGCGCCAGCGAGGCAGAATCGCAGACGCAACTGGATCTCGGCCGGTCACGTGTGAAATCAGGCCTCAATAAGTTTGGCGCCGAGGGCGATGCCTATGAGATCGTCGGTATTGACGCGGTGGGCGCGGTGGCGGGGGCGCAACTCCGCAATAAGGCCATCGCGGTAACGCTGGCAGCGCTGGTCGGAATTCTCGTTTACATGGCCTACCGCTTTGAGTGGACTTATGGCGCCTCAGCGGTGATCGCCGTCTTCCACGACGTGTTGGTTACACTCGGGTTCTTTTCCATATTCCAATGGGAAATAAGTCTCACGGTGATCGCGGCACTGCTGACACTGGTGGGTTTTTCGGTTAACGACACGATCGTTGTGTTTGATCGAATACGAGAGAACCGCCGACTGCATCGTCGCGAGTCGCTGTACAAGATTACAAACGACGCGATCAATCAGACCCTTTCACGAACGACGATTACCAATGGTTTAGTTTTTCTGTCCGTGCTGGCCATGGTCCTTTTCGGTGGTGAGGTTCTGCGCGGCTTTTCCCTGGCTTTATTGATCGGTGTGATTTTCGGTACCTACTCGTCAGTGGCCATTGCAAGTCCGATCATGGTTTGGTGGGAGCAGCGTCTGGCCGCCGCGGATAAGAGTTCTGCGTCAGCAATTGGGCGATCCGCGTCAGGGGTTTCTCGCGTCTCTGCGCCGGGTGGGCGAAAGCCTTTACCGACCACTGCCACCAAGCGTTCTCGAGGTGCGGGCCGGGCCTAATTCTTCAGAGCCGCAAGGCCTGAGAACAAGGCGTTTTCGCATTCTGGAAGTTTGAATTTGATCTTGACTTTGCCGCGTAATGCGGCATAGACTGCAGCCGTTGCTGGCCAATTAAATACTCAAGAGTCGAACCCGCGTGTGGAAAGCGTAAGGTTGGGTGCGCGGCAGTCTGTTGAGAAGGCCGGCGAGTTTTTTCTTGCACAGTGGCTTTCCAATTGATCGATAGCTCATGATCATCAGGCTGCTGGTTTCCCCTTCATTATATGTGCGCGAACTCAAGCGGGTTAACGACGTTTGAGAGGCGATTACAAGAAGCGAAGTATCAGAAAAATCTTGGACCCCTGATCCATTTGGCACCGGAATAGGGAGGATAAAAATGTTCGATAACCTTGTAGAGTCAGGCTCGCACAAGCAAGACTTGGGGCGAAAAGGCTCGTTTCTTCTGGGTACTCTGGCGATCTACGGAGTAATTGGTGTAGCACTCCTCGTCACCAGTATTTGGTTCACGGTGGCAAGTCTTGATACTCAGGACCTTGAACTGACCACCCTGGTGGCGCCGGTTCCAGTTCCGCAACAGCAGAATGAGCCTGAAAAGCAGCAAGAGGTGAAGCCGCAGAAAGTCGAGCAGAACGTTGACGTCCGCAAGGAATTGATTGCTGACGTTTCACGGACTGAACTTGTTCCCAAAGAGGTATCTGCCAAGGCCAGCAACATTCCACCGGTGCGACGCGGAGTTACTACCGTTGTCGGAACCAGCGATTCGAATGCAGCAGCCCCGATGGCGGCGGGTCCAGGCACGGGAACGGGACTCGTTGCGGGACCCACTAGCGTAAACATCGCCGAGGAGCCACCACCACCCCCCCCCCCCAAGCCAACTCCGCCCAGGGCACCTATATCTGGCGGCGTGCTAAACGGCAAGGCCATCAGTCTTCCCAAACCCGCGTATCCGCCAATTGCCCGTCAAGCCCACGCTTCGGGAACAGTCGTTGTGCAAGTGACGATTGACGAGAATGGCAATGTGATCTCGGCGGCCGCGGTTTCAGGTCATCCGTTACTGCGTGCAGTAGCTGCGGCGGCTGCTCGGGGAGCGAGATTCTCGCCGACCAAGTTGTCGGGACAGCCGGTCAAGGTGACGGGCGTTATCACGTACAATTTCGTGGCTCAATAAACTGCGGAGGTTTCGCGCCGTGCGAGCCTCTGTGGGCTCATTCTGCGGGTACCTGCGAGCTCATCAATGTAAGAAAACCTTTTGGAGGGTTTACCGTGACTATTCTAACCAGTCTTTTAGGAACCAAAGCACTTGGCTTGATCTTCTTCATGTGGCAGGAGGCCGCTCCGGCAGCAACCCCTAAAGTTGACCATTTCTCCCTGGTGACGATGGTTAAAAGTATGGGTGCCGTCGCAATTGCGGTGGTCGTCATTCTAATGATCATGTCGGTCTATTCGATTGCCATCATGGTCGAACGATATTTGACGTATACCGCTGCGAAAAAGCAGTCGCGCGAATTTGCGCCGCGCGTAGCCCAGGCGTTGAAGAATGATCGAATTGAAGAGGCGATTAACATCAGCGACAAGCATCGGAAGTCCCATTTGGCCATGGTAGTGAGCAGCGGCCTGCAGGAATTTCGAGCGCACGAACAATCAGCTGAAATCTCCGGCGACGAAATCGAAGCGTCGAAGCGAGCTTTGCAACGTGCCATTGCGATCAAGACGGCAGAGTTCAAACGTGGTCTGTCAGGGCTGGCAACTATCGGATCGACTGCTCCGTTCGTGGGACTCTTTGGCACAGTGTTTGGAATTATTAACGCCTTCCGCGCCATGGGAGATGCCGGTCAGGCTGGTATCGGTGCGGTCGCCAGCGGTATTTCTGAGGCACTCTTTACGACTGCTCTCGGATTGCTAGTGGCCGTTCCTGCAGTGTGGTTGTTCAACTATTTCACGGGCAAGGTCGACGGCTTCATCGTGGAGATGGACAACTCGGCGTCAGAGCTTGTCGATTACTTCATCAAAAATCGAACGAAACAGTTGAAACCGTAATGCGAGGTGCTTCGGGGTTGTGCCCTGGTTGTTGATAGCGACTGGGGCCCGCTAAAAAGGGTTGTTAGCTGACAAGTGAGGTTTTAGTCATGGGAATGTCAGGCGGTGGAGGCGGTGGATTCAACTCGGAAATTAACGTCACACCAATGGTGGACATCATGTTGGTGCTGTTGATCATCTTCATGGTAGTGACACCAATGCTTCAGCACGGTGTAACTGTTAACCTGCCCAAGGATCTCAACAATCCCGAAGAGGACCAGTTAATCGTTAAGGACACTTCTGTTGTTATTGCTATCCCCAGCGACGGGGAGTATTACATCGGCAAGGATAGGATTAGCAAAGAGCAGCTCAAGGACCGAGTCGAGAAAATGCTAAACAACATCAAAAAGGAAGAAGAGAAGGTTGTTTACATTAAGAGCGGTGTTGCGGTCAGCTACGGCGATGTCGTCACAGTTATCAACGAAGTGAGAGCGCTCGGAGTTGATAAGATTGGTTTAGTCGCCGATAAGAAAAAGGGCGACGGCGCAGCAGCGCCTGCCAAGCCTGCTTAAGGCACGGATTTTTAGGGAGCGGTTGAGGTTTCTTTAGAAGGAGATATGGTCAATGGAAGATAAGAAGCATCACAAGTCGGAAGCGGTTCCGTATATCAACGTGACGCCGCTCATCGACGTGCTTTTGGTAGTTCTGATCATCTTCATGGTGATCACGCCACTCAAACCGAGCCGCTTTCAGGCAGATATCCCCACCCAAAGGGATCCAAACGAAGATCTTAGCCAACTCAAACCTAACCCCCTGACTTTGGTGGTTTCGATTGCAGGCGACCTTCAGATCAAGCTCAATCAAGACTCCTTCGGGTCGGTGAATGACACTTCCGGTCTGAGCCGGCGGCTAGCTCAGCTTTTCCAGGAGCGTACGGCAACTCGGGCTTATAAGCCCGGGATGGAGACGCGAACCGATTTGCCAGAATCACAACGCATAGAAAAGACCGTGTTTGTGAAGGCCCCACGATCGCTAAAATACGGCGATGTGGTCAAGGTAATTGACGCCATCAAAGGGGCCGGCGCCAGTCCGGTTGGGCTTCAGGTCGACGATTTGCCTCAGTAGGATCCAGGAACAAAACCTATTTCTTGCAGCTGAAAGTGTTTTAAGACAGCTCTAATCCCCTTAGGTGTTGGGCTCAGTCACTGAAAATGGAGCTATCGATAAATGAAACTCTCTAAAACTGGAATCGCTATCGCGTTGGCGATTCTCGTTGTTTCGTCTTCTAGTTGTGGGACGGTCAACCGGATCAGGGCCAAGAACGAGTTGAATGAAGCGGCCCGCGCCTATCACGAAGGACATTTTCCTGTGGCCGAGCAGCACTCGCGGAGGGCTCTCGAGCTTGATCCGGATAATAAAACTGCATTGTCCTTCATCGCACGGACAATCCACGCTCAATATCGAGCTGGGGTTCAGGCTCCCGAAAACGTTGCGAAAGCGAACGAGGCTATTCAGGCATATCAGCAAATCCTGGCAAAGGATCCCAAGAACGACGAGGCTTATAAAGCCATCGCTTATCTTTACGGGGCGCTGAAGGATGATGAAAAACTCAAGGCCTGGATTTCTGCTCGGGCAAACGACGCGAGCATTGACCCGCAAAAGAGGGCTGAGTCCTATATCGTTTTAGCGAGCAAAGATTGGGACTGCTCATTCAAAATCACTGAACTGCCCACCAATAAGACGACCAGCCTTCAGGATGGCAACCGTGCTGTGGTTTCCTATAAGAAGCCCAAGGAACAGAAAGATTTCGACACTGCTCAGAAGTGCATAAGGCGTGGTCTCGAGGAAGTCGAAAATGCCATCAAGCTCGATCCTAATAGCGAAGGGGCCTGGTCTTACAAGACGAATCTCCTGCTCGAAGCCGTCAAGCTGGCTGAGATGGACGGAAAGATGGATGATAAGACTCAATTGGACAAACAGCGAGCGGAGGCTCAGAAACGTACCGAGACGTTGAGTCAGGCAAATCAGAAGAAGAAGGAAGAGGAAGCCGCGAAGAAGGCCACACCCGCTACGTAGCCCACGCTCTCATTAATGCCAGGAATGATGGTGATGCTCGACTTTCGAGTCGGGCATCACCTTTTTGTTATACTCAAGCCTCAAACTTGTTGACGCAACTAGCTGAACTTGCAGGTTGGCGATTCTAGATGATTCGTATTGAAGAAATTGTCGAGACAGTGGCGGCTAATCACCCGCAGGCAGACCTCGATCTCGTGCGCCGCGCGTATCTTTTTTCAGCGCGAGAGCACAAGGGCCAGAAGCGCGCCTCCGGCGAGTCGTATCTGGTTCATCCGCTTGAAGTGGCAAATATCCTCGCCAGCATGAAGTTGGACGAGGTTTCGGTGGCTACCGGTCTCCTGCACGATGTCGTCGAAGACACGCTCGTTGACCTCGACACCATCCGTAAATATTTCGGGGAAGAAATCGCCCACCTCGTAAACGGCCTCACCAAGATTGCGCAGATTAGCAACATCTCTCGCGAAGAGCAGCAGGCGGAAAACGTGCGCAAGATGCTGCTGGCCATGGTTGACGACGTACGCATAGTGCTCATAAAGCTGGCCGACCGGCTGCACAACATGCGCACGCTTCACTATCTCAATCCGGAAAAACGAAAACGCATAGCCGAGGAGACGATGGAGATCTTCGCGCCCATTGCGCACCGGCTGGGTATGGGTAAACTCCGCGGCGAACTCGAGGACCTGGCGTTTCGACATCTACACCCTGACGACTATCGGGAGTTGACCGAACAGCTCGAAAAACGCCGGGCGGAAAATGAGTCTTTCCTCGCCGGCGTCACCGAACGAATTGAAGCCAAGATGACTGAGGCGGGCGTGCCTTTCGTGCGCGTCGAAGGCCGGGTGAAAAGACTCTATTCCATCTGGAAGAAGTTGAAACGGCAAAAGATCGATCTGGACCAGGTTTACGATTTGGTCGCCGCCCGGGTGGTAACGCCGAATGAAGTCAGACATTGCTATGCTGCGCTCGGCGTGATCCACAACACCTGGCGGCCGGTGCCGGGTCGGATCAAAGACTGGATTGCCACCCCGCGCGACAACCTCTACCAGTCGCTCCATACCTCAGTGGTCGCTTTGGACGGACAATCGTTTGAGGTCCAGATTCGCACCCAGGATATGCATCAGATTGCTGAGGAGGGTGTCGCCGCACACTGGAAATACAAGGAAGGGAAGCGCGGGGCGCGCGATGACGATAATGCCTTCCAGGCATTGCGTTCGTTGGTGGAATGGACGCAGGAAGTCAAAGACTCCCGCGACTTCCTCGATTCGCTGAAGCTTGACCTCTATCCCAAGGATGTTTACGCCTTCACTCCGATGGGCAGGGTCATTCAACTGCCCAGAGGCGCTACTCCGGTGGACTTTGCCTACATGATCCACTCGGAGGTTGGTAACACGTGCACCGGAGCTCGGATCAACAGTCGCATCGTTCCGCTGCGCAGTCAGATACAGAATGGCGATGTAGTTGAAATTCTCACCTCGCCCAATTCTCACCCTTCGCGTGACTGGCTGAACTATATCGTCACCTCGAGGGCCCGGAACCGGGTTCGCCACTGGGTTTCCGAGCAACAACGAACTGAATCGATCGATATCGGGAGAAAGCTATTCGAAAAGGAAGCGACGCGCTTTCAACTTTCAACTAAAAAGCTCTTTAGCGATAACGACAAGGAAATGAAGCGGGTGGCCAACGAATATGGTTATGGTCGCGTAGAAGACCTGCTCGCCGGAATTGGTTATGGGAAGCTCATCCCCCGAAACGTGATCGCGAAGTATCTTGGACCTGAGCAGTTTGAGCAGCTCGACAAGCAAAAAGAATCGCGTTTGGGCAGGGGCGTGCGAGCGGTCAAGCGCCTCATCAGGCTTGGTGACGACTCAATCGTAGTTCGCGGAGTTGACGATCTCATGGTGATTCGGGCGCGGTGCTGCAATCCGCTTCATGGCGAGGAGATTGTTGGTTACATCACCCGCGGCAAGGGCGTGGCCGTCCATGAGAAACGATGCAAGAACGTCGCCCAGTTGATGATTAATCGCGAGCGGATCGTCGATGTCGAATGGGCTGGCCGACCCGAGAAGACGGCCTACGCAGTGAAACTGCTGGCTACAACCGAGAACCGCACCGGCATGATAGCCGGAATCACCGGGGCGATTTCAGATATGAAGACCGGCATCCGGGATGCGCGAGCGTCGGTGGCTCCAGACGAGAAGGGAATCATTGAAGTCACCGTCGAAGTGTTTGATGTCAAGCATTTGGACAAAGTGATCAATTCCATCAAAGGAGTTCCCGGCGTACTGGATGTTGAGAGGATGCAGGGCGCGGTCTAGTGGGCCAACCACGCGTCTTTGGCCTTCATCTATCTTTCTGGTAGAATCGCGCCTTTCGTTTACACGACTAAAAAGAGGCAGACGCAAACCGTGAGGGAGATAATCCAAACCCCAGATGCTCCGGCCGCCATTGGCCCTTATTCGCAGGCAGTTAAGACAGCTGGCCTGGTGTTCGCTTCAGGGCAAATTCCGATTGATCCGGCGAGTGGACAATTCGTGCAGGGTGGCATTAGAGAGCAGACGGAGCAGGTCCTGAAAAACCTGACGGCAGTACTTGAAGCCGCCGGTAGCGGTCTAGACCGCGTCGTGAAGACCACCGTTTTTCTGGCCGACATGGGGGAGTTTGCGAGTATGAACGAGGTCTACGGGCAGTTTTTCAAAGATGAGCCACCGGCGCGGGCAACCGTGGAGGCCGCTCGACTGCCTCGCGATGCGCGCGTTGAGATTGAAGCCATCGCGCTGGCGTAGACAGAAAAAAACCGGAGCCAGGGTGGTCCCCGCACCGGTCGTGATTAATAGGTTAGTTAACTAATTAGGCGGCTTTAACAATTTTGCCGGCTTTTATGCAGCTCGTACAAACCTTCCGTCGCTGTGCACCACCTTGCGGTAGTTGCACTCGAATCGATTGCAGGTTTGGATTGAACCGGCGCGGCGTTCGGTTGTTTGCGTGAGAAACATTGTTTCCGAATTGAGGACCTTTACCGCAGACTTCGCAACGTTTGGCCATGACTTAAGAATAACCTCCCCAGCTTTGATATTTGCCTCCAGGCTCATATGGTTTGAGAAAAGCGGCAATGTCGAAACGAAGTTTATAACAAACCGTTTTCCGGGTAGTCAAGTTCGCACGACATGCCAAACGGTAAGCAGTCTTCTAAAGGAGCAACGATCCGACGTGCAAAGAATCGCTAAACTAACTATCGCAGCAACCACTCTGGCGCTTATTTCCCTGATGTTTACCGGGTGCAGCTCCGGAGGGGGAGCCGACTCCAAGGCCAACCTCGTCGCTGCCACAGTCAACGGAAAGAACATCATGCTGGCAGAGGTCGAGCGCGGCGTAAGTCAGCAATCAGGAGGCCGGCAAGCCCAGCTTTCGCAATTGGAATTGGCTCAGGCGAGGCTGCAGGTGCTCGGCAGTCTGATCCAAAGAGAAGTCCTTTTCCAGCGGGCTGAGAGAGAAAAGACTTTGCCAACCGAAGACCAAATCACGGCGATTATCAACCAGCAGAAACAGGAAAGCGGTATGACCGACGATGATTTTAGCAAGAACCTGGCAGCCCAGAGTCTTACCATGGAATCGCTGCGTGAAGAGGCCCGCAAGAACATCGCGATCAAGAACCTGCAGGAGAAGTACAGCTCGCAGATCACGGTGAGCGATAAGGAAGTCGAAGATTTCTACAATAGCAACAAAGAG
>DATKIS010000352.1:0-4471 GCA_035543975.1 Pyrinomonadaceae bacterium | reverse complement strand
TCTCTTCCTGTCGGCGATGGATTGGTGGACAGAGAAGGGACTGGACACGGCGCTCTCGTTGGCTAAGCAGATCGGTTTTGAGTTAGTGGTGGCCGGCACAGCCACCAGCTACCAGATCATAAACCGCGTGGCGGAGATGTGCCGGCAAGCCCACGCTACTTACGTCGGCGACGTCCGGGGAAAACAAAAGGCAGAGTTGCTGGCCGGAGCGAAGGGCTTGCTGTTTCCCACCAGGGTTAACGAAGCGTTTGGCCTGGGAATGGTGGAGGCCATGATGTCGGGTACGCCGGTGATTTGCAGCGATAAAGGAGCGTGCCCGGAAATCGTGTCGGCCGACGTTGGTATTGTTTGCCGGGAGGAAACTGACTATGCGGCCGCAATAAATGAGGTGGAAAATATTTCTCCCGCGGCCTGTCGTGAAAAAGCCATGAGTGAGTTTCACTATCTGCGCATGGCTAGGAACTATCTGGCGGAATATCAAAAAGAGATCGCCCGCAATGGAAACTAGCAGCGACGCAACTCAAGCGGCCAACCGGGTAGTCCAGGGATTATGGATTGGTCCTGAACTGTCGGTCATGGAACAGTTGTCGCTCTCGTCATTCCTGAAGAACGGACATGAATACCATCTTTATGTTTACGACGAGGTGAAGAATGTTCCGGCCGGGACCACCTTGAAAGACGGCAACCAGATCTTGCCCGCCTCGGATATCTTCCAATACACCGGTCGCCCCTCCTACGCCGGCTTTGCAAATTTCTTTCGTTACAAACTGCTGTGCGAGCGCGGCGGCTGGTGGGCCGATACCGATACGGTCTGCCTGAAGCCCTTTGATTTTCCCGAGGACTACGTTTTCTCGACGGAGATTTACAAGGATGTTGAAGTAGTGAACTGCGGCGCAGTTAAGTCGCCTGCTGGTAGTGAGGCGATGAAATGGGCGTGGTCAGTTTGTCAGACCAAAGACGCACAGCAACTAGTGTGGGGAGAAACCGGTCCAAAACTTATCTGTGAAGCTGTGCTGAAGTTCTCATTGGCAGAATACCAGAAGCCCTATTACGTTTTTTGTCCGCTTGGTTTTTTCGAGTGGGAGAAGATAATCGAACCAGGAACAGCAGCGGGGCTGCGCGACGATGCTTATGCAATCCATCTTTGGAACGACAAGTGGAGAGCCGCCGGAAAAGACAAGAACGCGCAATACGCGGAAGACTGTCTCTACGAGAAACTGAAGCGCAGATATGTTTCAGAATGAGATTTCGTGGATCGTTCCCTTGGCCGCCCATTCAAACGATCCACGGTTACCCCCCGTTAAAAGCTATCAATCACTCATACCGCAACGCGGTTAGCGGATCGACCTTGGTCGCCCGGCGCGCGGGTATATAGCTGGCCAACAGGGCCACACTAACAAGGATGACCGAAATCGCCGCAAACGTTCCAGGGTCAGTGGCGCCTATCCCAAACAACAGGCTCGTCATCAACCGGGTCAGCATAAAGGCGCCGGCGAGGCCAAAAACCACCCCAATCAAGACGAGTTTCAATCCATGTCCAACCGTTAGTTTCAATACGTCGCGCTTCTGCGCCCCCAGGGCCATCCGGATCCCAATCTCGTTCCGGCGCTGAGTGACCGAATAACTCATCACCCCGTAGATGCCGACCGCCGCCAGCAATAAGGCGACCCCGGCAAAGCTACCGAGCAACAGCATACTGAACCGCTGTCGCGCCACCGACTCTGAGGCAATCTCGTTCATCGTGCGGATATTCGAAACAGGCTGGTCCTTATCTACGTCCCAAACCGTCTGGCGGATTGTCGCTGCCAGACTCAAAGGGGCGACATTCGTACTGATCACGAGGTCCCGCGGCTCGAAGAACTCGACCTGGTTGTAGCTGAGATACATTTGCGGCTTGGGTTCGGCCGTTAGCTCGAATTGCCGGACGTCCTTTACCACCCCGATGATCTGGAACCAATCGTCAGGTGACTCCGGTTTTCCCGGGCAGAGACGTTTGCCCACCGGATCTTCACCGGGCCAATACCGCCGGGCCATGCTTTCACTAATGACCACTGCGCCCGGCAGCGCCGCTGTTTCCGGGGAACCAAACGGTCGTCCCTGCAGCAAAGGTATTCCCATCGTTTGAAAATAATTCGGGCTGATCACCCGCGTGGCGATGATGATTGGTTTGCCGGGTTCAGGGGCTGGACGTCCTTCAATCGTGATCCCGATGGAATTACCCTGTTTGTATAAAGGCAGGTTGGTAGTGACGGCTGCGGATTTCACGCCCGGAACCGCTTCAACCCGTCGGAGCACATCGGTGTAAAACCCGGAGCGGCGCGCCATGTCAGGATACTTCAGCTGGGGAAGCACCACCTTCATCGTCAGCAGGTTATCGGAACGAAAACCAGGATCGAGGTTGCGCAACCGCAGGAAGCTATTAATGAGAAGGCCGGCGCCTATCAAGAGTACCAGGGAGACGGCTACCTCCGCGATCACTAATAGTCCGCGAATGCCATTGCCCCGACTTCCCGATGAAGAGTCGCGTCCACCCTCTTTTAGGGTTTCATTAGGATTGAAGATTGAAGCTTGCAAGGCTGGAACTAAGCCGAAGATTAGGCCGGTCAGCAGCGCGACCACAATCGTGAAGCCGAGTACGCGGACGTCAAGCGAGATGGCCTTCAGTTGGGAAATTTCATTCGGGATGAAACCGGTCATCAGCTGGAGGCCGGCAAACGATAACAGCAGGCCGAGGATGCCCCCGAGTGCTGACAGCAGAATACTTTCAGTCAGGAATTGCCGGATCAAGCGACCGCGACTCGCGCCGAGCGCCACGCGCAGGGCGATCTCTTTTTGCCGGACCGCCGCCCGGGCCAGCAACAAGTTTGCGACGTTCGCGCAGGAGATGAGCAGCACGAGTCCCACCGCACCCAACAAGATCATTAATGCTGGCTTGATGTCGCCCACTACCTGCTCATGGAGGGGAACCACCACCGCGCCAAGGTCGGTATTATGTTCCGGATATTGCTGCTGCAAGCGAGCCGCGATGGTGTTCATTTCCGCCTGGGCCTGAGCCACTCCGACGCCGGGCTTCAAACGCGCCACCACCTGCAGGTAATGGTTTCCGCGGCTGGCTGCCTGTTGAGGAGAGAAAGCAATGGGCACCCAAAGCTGGTCTTCCTTACTCGGAAACTCAAACCAGCCCGGCATTACTCCGACGACGGTGTGCGCCACCCCGTTCAAGGTGATAGCCTTCCCGACAATGGTTCCATCCGAACCGAATCTTCTTTGCCACAGGCCATGGCTCAGGATGACGACGCGGTTGGTTCCCGGCTGGTCTTCTTCCGGAGTGAAACTACGACCCATCGCGGGCTCTACGCCCAGCAAGGAAAAGAGGTTGGCTGAAATGCGCCGGCCCTCAATCCTCTCCGGCTCTCCTGCGTTCGTCAGGTTAAAGCTCTGGTCGACGATAGCGGCCATGCCTTCAAAGACCTGGTTCTGGTTGCGCCAATCGATGTAGTTTGCAGCCGCGGGCGTGTCGCGCGGAAACCCATGTTTTGAGGCGTCTTCCCAAACCATCACCAAGCGGTCGGCATCCTTGAATGGCAAGGGGCGGAGCAACACGGTATTGACCACACTGAAAATCGCGCTGTTGGCCCCGATCCCCAAAGCTAAGGCAATCACAGCGACTAGGGTGAAACCGGGATTTCTCAAAAGCATCCGCAAGCCATAGCGTAGGTCCTGTCCCAGATCGCTCACGATATTCGTACTCCTTTGTTCCCCAATTGCCAGCGGTTCATGATGGATGGCCTGATGGACCCGCCGCATTTCCTGGGCGAGATCCGTCTCGGCTAACTCGAGTAAGGCTACCTGGTAGGCCTCGTCGGGGTTGGCGCCACCCTGCAACGACCGTTGGTAACGGTCATCAAGGTGCTGGGCCAACTCTTCGACGATCTCGGCTTCACGCGTCGGCGGCAGCCTCGAATTCGAGAGTCGCTCGAGTATTTCCGCCTTCCAATCAGGCATTTTCGATTCCTGTTATGCGATTGATCGCCTGCACAAAATCCAACCAGCTGCTACGTTGGGCCGCCAGCACCTTTTTGCCTTCGGCAGTCAACCGGTAGTAACGCCGCCGGCGCTGGTTTGCCTTTTCCACCCAGCGTCCCAGAATCCAACCGCGCTTCTCCAGGCGATAGAGCAGGGGGTAGAGCGACGCCACATTGAATTTCAACATGCCGTCAGAGCGCTGTTCGATCAGGCTGCCAATGTCGTAGCCATGCCTCGGCTGATCTTCAACGAGCGAGAGAATCAATAGTTCGGCACTACCCTTCTTCAACTCGCGATCGAGCATCCTTGAACCTATATATGTCATAGGCACATATTACTGAGAGACATAAGAACGCGTCAATCGACAGATAGTTCCGTGAAGTTTCCAGACCCCTTGGATTCCTGACTTTTGTCTGGTTATTACTAAGCGTAACAGCCCAACTCA
>DATKIS010000351.1:0-2982 GCA_035543975.1 Pyrinomonadaceae bacterium | reverse complement strand
ACATGGATATCACCATCCCTTCGCTCACTGACCCCGCTCTAACGCCACCAGGAGCACACGTGATGTCGATTCATGTCCAGTATGCGCCTCATAGGTTGAGGGAGGGAGATTGGAACGCACGTCGAGAAGAATTCGGCGATAAGGTTATCGATCTGCTAAGCAGCTACGCCCCGAACATCAAGGACCTGATCGTCGCCCGCCAGATCATCACTCCTCTTGATCTGGAAGAGACCTGTGGACTCAGCGGGGGACATATCCATCACGGCGAGCAATCGCTCGATCAGTTTTTCACCTTCCGTCCCCTCATTGGTTGGGCGCAATATCGAACTCCGATCAAAGGCCTCTACCTTTGTGGAGCCGGGACTCATCCCGGTGGTGGAGTTACGGGAGTCCCGGGCGCGAATGCTGCGCGCGAAATCATCCGCGACTTAAAACAACGCTAGCGTTAAAACCCTTCCAACCTGGAGCAACTGTGAGCGGCTCCACGCGCCTTGCTTGATCCGAAATCCGCCTTATCCATTCTTACTAAAGACAATTCTGGAATCGAAAAAGGATTGCTCCTCTAACTAAGGCACGCGTCCAGTAAAGTGCCATCAATTCCGTGTTGCGAAACGCAACTTTGGGATTGGGAGTCGATAGTGTGCCCTTGCCCGGCAGCTCTCCAATTCGCTCTCAGTTCTTAACCGAGGTTCGTTTATAGCAGCTCCAATCCGCCATTCCGTGCATAGTAACAAGGAGGAAAGATCACATCATGAAATCACCCATCAGGCTGACAACGAGACGGCTCGTTCTCAGCCTCGCAGCCTTAGTCATTTTTGCAGCGAGCCACAGCACGGCCCGAGCCGATGAAGTCTTAATTGCCGGTTCCACGACCGGATGCTTCGGTGCCGGCTGCACCCCAGGTTCGAGCGCCGCAGTTCCCGGTCTCACCTTTAGCAATTCAACTTTCCTGGGCACCACGGCCGGCGGCTTTCGCGGGCTCGGCGGCAATGCCAATCCAGGCGCGAACTTTAACAATCTTGGCTCGTTTTCCCTCAATACCGCGTCAAATACCTTCAATATCCCATTCACCCTCCTGGTGACCTTTACTGCCCCTCAGGGCATCGCTGGATCAAACCAAGCGACGTTTGTTGCAACCATCACCGGCCAAGTGATGAGCGACAACATCGGCGGCATCTTTGTTGACTTCAACAATACGCCACAGGTGTTTACCTTTACAGATTCCAACTGTGAGCCTGACCCAACTGGCGGCATTCCGGGCCAGCAGACCACTTGCGGCAACGGCTCCTTCGTGTTCAGCGTGAACGACCTGGCAATTGATCCTGGCCAAACAGTCTCGCTAACCGGTCAGATCACTGCCGCGCAGCAGACCGCTGCGGTTCCTGAACCCGCAACTCTCTTGTTGCTGGGAACCGGTTTAACTGGAATAGCCGCAAAGTTGCGGAAGCGCAGAAAGGCAGCGAAACGACCGATCGACCCGGCAGCTTGAAGCAACAATTCAACCCGATCTTTTAGGGCCGACGGAATACTCCGCCGGCCTTAATCGTGTGCGGAAGACCTAACACGAAATCACGCAACCATTGAGACGATGGCAGGGCGACAGCCGCAGCATGGCTTTGCGCAGAAGGTTGATGCGGTGTTTCATGGATCCTATATGACCGTTGGCCAAAGCCCCGAAACATGCTGTTATCTCTCAAACGTGATAAAAGAGAAAACATCCAGCATTAGACGGTAGACCCGCAATGGAGAAGCGCCCGTAACGTGATCAAACAAACCGCACTCAGACGCAGTTTTGCCAGTGACAACAACGCCGGTGTTCATCCCCTCGTGATGGATGCTTTAGCAACTGCGAACCAGGGCCACGTGGTTGCCTATGGAGACGATGTTTACACCGCCCGCGCGGTAGCCAGATTCCGTGAGCACTTCGGCAAAGACACTGAAATTTTCTTCGTCTTCGGAGGCACCGGCGCCAACGTACTCGGCTTGAAAGCCGCTACTCAATCGCACCACGCGATCATCTGCGCCGACACCGCGCACATCAATGTCGATGAATGCGGTGCGCCGGAAAAGTTTACCGGCTGTAAACTGCTGCCACTCTCAACTCCAGACGGCAAACTCAGGGCGTCACAGATGGGTCCGCTCCTTCACGACGTGGGTTTTGAGCACCATGTTCAGCCAAGAGTGATTTCAATCTCCCAAGCTACCGAAATGGGCACGGTCTATACCCCGCGCGAGGTGAAGGCTCTCTCGAGTTTTGCGCATGACAATGGCATGCTTTTGCACATGGATGGCGCGCGCATCGCGAACGCGGCTGCCGGCCTGGACGTGAAACTCAAGGCGATCACCAAAGACGCCGGCGTTGATGTTCTTTCATTTGGTGGGGCCAAAAACGGAATGATGTATGGTGAGGCCGTGGTTTTCTTCGATAAGAGCCTGGCCACGGATTTCAAGTACACGCGTAAGCAGGGCACGCATCTGCCATCGAAGATGCGGTTCATCTCAGCCCAGTTTGAGGTACTGCTCTCAAACGATTTGTGGCGGGAAAACGCGCAGCACGCCAACCGAATGGCCCGGCTGCTGGCTGAGCAGCTCGTGCAGATCCCTCAAGTCAGAATCACACAGAAGGTCGATGCCAACGGAGTCTTTGCTGAGTTACCCAGGAAATATATTCCCGCGCTTCAGAAGCACTACTTCTTTTACGTCTGGAACGAGGAATCCTCAGAAGTCAGATTCATGACGTCGTTTGACACCACTGAGAGCGACATTCAGAGTTTCATCTCATTGCTGAAGAAAACTATTAGGTAACTACATTAACTACATTGGGTCGTGTCGTTCGGGTAATTTCGTGGATCGTGGGTTTGGATCGGAGGACACGATCCACGAACCTCCAGAACTAACCCGAATGAGACTTCTGGTGCGAAGCCAAGAACCATCCACGAAAAGAAACGAAGGGGTTCGTGTTGTTTTAGTGTCCTTTCGTGG
>DATKIS010000350.1:0-3909 GCA_035543975.1 Pyrinomonadaceae bacterium | reverse complement strand
ATGAGGAAGACCATCAGAAACGTGACGATGGTAGTGCCTGTGTTAATGACCAACTGCCACGTGTCAGAAAACTTGAAGAGCGGCCCAGTCACTATCCAGACAATAATCACAAGCAACGCCAATAGAAACGCGGGGGATGTGCCTGTTGCCTGGGTTGCCTTCAGTGAAAACCTTTCGAGCATCTCGCTCAAGCCATTCTTCTTCTTTCGCTTCCTTCTCCTCTTACGTTGTTTTTCCATGAGTGTCTCCCCGAGATTGCGGTTATTACGTTTATAACGTGAAGTCATCCAAGGTTGTATCACAAACCATTGCTTCGGGAGGCTGATGGGAGCGGGACTCGCACAGGACTGGCGATCTGGCTGGGGATTACCGGTTCAGGTTACTGCTGTCGCAGTCCGCGGGCTAACTCAGCACTCATGACAAACCGCGACGACTAGAAGTCGATGGACAGCCCCAGCTGAATTCCGGCGCGCGGGCTAGCGTCAAACTTCCCGGCGACCACTCCGAAATCGAACGATGCTTTCTCCGCAAACTGGTAGTTTGCCCCGACCAGAGTTTGCAGGTGTCCTTTGCCGAGCTGATTGGTTCGAGTTGCGGCACCGGTGAGTTCCGCGCCCAACTGTAACTTTGGGGTGATTTGCCTAACCAGTGAACCGCCCGCCGTAAACACCGTTCCCCGGCTCTTCAGTCCGACCGCTCCCGTGGTTTGATTACCCGAGAAGAGGATTCCGGTGTTTAGTCTTAACTTTGTTTTCGGGCTTAAAGATTTTTGGACGATGCCATTCAGGTAGAAGTCGGCCAGCCCGGATCCGAGTTGTCGCTCCTTATCGCCGGTTGGCAGTTCGAGATTCATTGCGATCGCCATGGCCGGAACCCACGAGTGTTCGCGCTCCTGACGAAAGTTGTACTTCAGCGAAACGTTAGTGTCACCAACGCCCGACACCTTTCTGGGAACTGTTCCGGGCGCGTTAAAAATCGTCAACAGCGGAGACTCAATGGCGATCTCCACTCCGTCAAGCAGTCCGAAACCCAATTCAAAGTCTGCGGTGTTCTGCCTGATGTTTGGGAAGGAGGAACGTTTTAGCCAATCAAACTCGTTGCTGAACTCGAAGTGAAATTTGCCGTTGGGGGTGGTGTCTGCGTCGTCAGTGACGAAAGGTTGTTGGCTGCGTGAGATAGCTGCGGGAAGAAACAGAAACGCAAAGAGCAATACTAGTTTGTGGGGGATGCGTGCCTTGAACATGCGTCTGATTAGTCTGATATCAAGTACCGGGCAAGGAGCGAAGGGTTTCGCTCAGGTAGGTGCGGTCAGCCAGGGTGTGTAGTAACGGCCCGTTCGGAGCGAATTCGACCACGGTGACTCCACCAACCGGACAAGCTAAACGATAGCGGAAACGGCCGACCTCTATTCCCATCAAATTACAAAGAATAATTCGGATGGTTGCTTTGTGAGAGACAACCAGAATGTTTCCTTGAACGAACCGCTCCCTGATCTCCTGAACCACTTGCAGACCACGTTGCGCGACTTTCACTGCCAATTCTCCTCCGCTTGGCGGGTGCCAGGCTGGGTCAGCCAACCAAGCCACATAGTCCTCGGAGTATTGTTGTTCGACTTGTCCTTTCGAGAGCCCTTCCCACTCGCCATACCCGATCTCGTTGAGTCCAGCGCGTGATTCCATACTCCGTCCTAAAGTGTCGCAAAGCGGCTGAGCTGTCGTTATGCTCCGCCGCAAACTGCTGGTGAAGATGGCTGTCCATTCTGTCTGGCGATAAGCCGAGGCAAATGCCTGGGCCATCTGCAAGCCTTCCGGAGTTAGTTCCGGATCAAGGCCTGAGCCGCAGAAATTGTCTTCCCGACTGAGAGTTGTTTGACCGTGACGAAGAAAGTATAGAGTCAGACTCATCAGGAGTTGGCTGTCTCTTGGGATGGGTATGGCGAAGTGGAACCGAGATCAGCCCTTGCCGTGAACTGAGCCGCTTATCTTCTTTTTGGTAGTCTCACCTGTTTTCAAAACCGGTATCCCCAAATCAACGTCGTCGTGAGGCTGGGGAATGACATGGGTGGCAACTACGACACCAACCTTCTTGCCTGCAGCGGCCCCTGCATCAACTGCCGCCCGCACTGCAGCCACGTCGCCGCGCACGATCGCCGTTACCAGTCCGGCATCGATCTTTTCCCAGCCGACCAGGCGCACGTTAGCGGACTTAACCATCGCATCGGCGGCTTCAATCATTGCCACCAGGCCCATGCATTCAACCATGCCAAGTGCTTCTGCCATAGACGCTCCTCAGGTGCTTAGTAGGCACCAAACTTAAGCCTTGATCCGCCATTTGTCCAGAGTGATCCCATCTGACCACCCGTGAACGAATCAACAGTAGATAATGGCAATCAAGGTTGGGCGATCCGCGAAACTCCACGAAACAACATTCAGTGTTAGCCGTGTGTTTTCGTGGATCGTGTTTTCTGAGCATGAACTCGGAATTAAACTTCAGTTCCGCAGCGAATGAATCGGCGCAGGGATTCGTCCGCCGCGGCGAATGAAGCCGGCGGATGAGAAGGCGTTTACCGCCATGATCGGCGCGCTGCCGAGCAGACCTCCAAATTCGACCATCTCCCCGACTTCACGGCCTGGCACCGGAATGATTCGCACCGCGGTCGTTTTGTTGTTCATCACGCCTATCGCCATTTCGTCGGCAATGATAGCGGAGATCGTTTCGGCGGAGGTGGAGCCGGGAACCGCCACCATATCGATACCGACCGAACAGACGCTGGTCCACGCTTCGAGCTTATCGAGAGACAGGGCGCCGAGTTGGGCTGCCTCGATCATCCCGGCGTCTTCTGAAACCGGAATAAACGCGCCGCTCATTCCGCCCACTGATCCACTGGCCATTGCGCCGCCCTTCTTAACGGCATCCGTCAGCAATGCCAGGGCCGCCGTCGTCCCGTGCGTCCCGGCCCTTTCAAATCCCATCGCCTCGATAATGTTGGCTACCGAATCTCCCGGGACGGGGGTGGGCGCGAGCGACAAATCAATTATGCCGAACGGGATTCCCAGCCTGCGCGCGGCTTCGCGTCCGACCAATTCCCCGGCGCGCGACAGCTTGAAGGAAAGCTTCTTGATAATCTCCGCCAGTTCCTGCAGCGGTAGATCCGCGGGCGCATGCCTTACCGCGTAATTAACTACGCCCGGACCAGACACGCCGACGTTGATTACCGCCTCGGGCTCGCCCACACCGTGAAATGCCCCGGCCATAAATGGGTTGTCTTCAACCGAGTTGGCGAAGCAGACAAATTTGGCGCAGGCGAGGCCCCCTTCGTTGCTGGTACGTTCGGCCGCCTCCTTGATGATGATTCCTACCTGGCGCACTGCATCCATGTTAATTCCCGCGCGCGTCGTAGCCACGTTGACGGAGGAACAGAGGCGCAGCGTGGTCGATAAGGCTTCCGGAATGGAATTGAGAAACTCTCGCTCGGAGTTCGTAGCGCCCTTATGGACCAGCGCAGAATAGCCGCCGATAAAATCAACGCCGACCTGGCCCGCCGCTTCATCGATGGCCCGGGCAATCTCGACGGGATTGCCACTCGCACCCTCCGTAATCATGGAGACCGGCGTGATGGCTATTCGCTTGTTGGCTATTCGTATCCCAAACTCGTCGCCTATTTGGTCGACCGTTTCGACCAGCCGGTCGGCGAAGCGGTGAATCTTCTCTACCGCCCGTTCGGCCGTGCGCGTCATCGACTCACTCGCACAGTCACGCAAACTTAGTCCCAACGTCACGGTGCGGACGTCCAGATGTTCCATCTCTGTCATGGCGACAGTTTGGAGAATCTCTGCTTGCGAATATTCCATTATGAGTTCCGATCCAGGATCTCAGATCTCAGATCTCAGATTTCAGATCTCAGATCTC
>DATKIS010000349.1:0-2036 GCA_035543975.1 Pyrinomonadaceae bacterium | reverse complement strand
TTTGCAGCTGATGCTTGCTCTTGGCCAATCCAAATAGGTTGCCGTAGCCAACGACATTAGTGCCATTCAAAGCGCCGACACTGAAGTCGAAACGTTTTGTGATTGGCACGGTCACGGTTATCCCGCGGCTGGAGAAGCTGTTGATGAGATGTCGGGCCGATCCAAAGCTGGTGTGGCCAACCGCCACCTTCGCCGGTCCCAACTGAAATTGCGCGAGATAACTGGAGAGATCAATCTGTGGGGCGTTCTCGCCGAGCGTGCCAAAACGCAAGGCCTCCGGCTGAAAGGTGGAACCGGCAAAATCGAACTGCAGCTGCGACGACAAAGGCCCGGAGATGCCTTCGCTGCGCAAAGAAAGCTGTACAGTCCCATCAGTAAAAGTTGCCCGCTTAGTTGGACGGGTGTCCCCGGGAAAATTGAATTTGTGATTTGACGGCGATGGTCACGGACGGCGTGAACTTCATCTTCTTTTTCTCCGTGGCGCCCTGTGTGGCAGGGGTCGCGACGGGAGCACCAGCAGCTACATTGTGGCTATCCCCGTTCGCCGCTGGAGCGAGCGGGGTTCCATCCGCTTGGGCCGCTTGGGCCGCTTGGGCCGGGGTCGTCGCGCCATTGCGAATACCAGTAGTCTCCGCGGCGCTTGTCGGGATCACCACCGGATTCCTCGCCGGCTCTTCGGCTGCCTCGGGAGGAGATTGGGATACTGCCGCCGTCAGAGCTGCAGCAGGCTTTTCTTTGACTACCTGGAGGGTGAACCGCGCCAACTCTCGCCACTCACCATTCACGCCAACCTGATGGGTGACTACCTCGGAACTTCCCAACGGCAGCGGCATGAGGGTGGGAACATAAGTGAGTCGCTTGCCAGTCTCCACGAGTAAGCTGGTCACGTCCACACGCGCGATGACGATGGCAATGCGCCCCTCTCCCTCACCGAGCTCGCGGTTGCAGATGAAACTGATCGGCGTATCCGCAACTATCGGCTGGGCCGCGTCAAAGTCTGGCGCTAAGTGCAGATCTTCATCGGCAAAAACAAGGCGCTGGAAGGGTGTGGCCGCCAGAACCAGGCAGACGACGAGCGCCAGGCAGGCTCGCCAGCTTCTGGTAGCTCGTTGTTTTAGGTATTGACTAGTCATCGGCGTCGGCATTGTCTGTAACGCTGAAATCGTTGGCTAATTCGAGCCCGGGGTTTGCTTTGAAACCCCAGGAAACATCCATTCATGTTCCCAACACAGATAAAGAGTTGCGTCCACAATTTGATTGCCAAGCAGTCGCAACTCCTTCAGAGTTGCGGAAAATCTTTGGGGGTCTTTTGAACCCAGGGTTGCAAAGCGCAACCCTGGGCTGGAATTGGCGAACGCTTTCAGCGTTAACGATTTGCCTCTGCGTTATTGATTCGTTAAAGCGTTAGCCGAAAGCAGTCGCTTCGCCGGCTAGAAATCCCCATGTGCAAGAGCCTGCACCTGCCCGCCAAAGCTCTTACTGGCCGCGACCACCACTTTTTAAGCGACCACTGGACTACTGGAAGGCCTCAATTGGAGTGTCTTATTGTTTGGGTTTTCAGAGCGACACGCGTTTCGTGGTCGTCTCGGAATAGTTGGCGGTAATGCTGGCCTTGAAGCTCTTCATCTCCGCCGCGGGTTGATTTCCTGCACGATGAAACGTGGGGATTTCAAATCGTCCCGTTCGCGCGCTGCCAGCGGCCTTTGCCTGAGACTGTTCGACGAAACCATCGGAGTAGGTTACTTCGAGCGACAATTCAAAACTCACGTGCTTCAGTTCAGGCGCTCTCTGCGCGGTCCAGGAGACCTGAATGATTGAATTCGTTTCCTTTAAAGCTGAGACACCCATGTTTTTTATCTCCGTAATTTCGACCTGACCGGCTGACGCGCTGGCACCTTTAGCCAGGACGGTCGTGACCACGAGGGCCAGCATCAGGGCCTTTTTGATCGCTCTCATTTCCCTTCCTCCCGCATAGCAACGGCAAAAGAACGGTTGATTGTCATGCCGGTCTCACGTGAATTCCGGGTCAAAGTTTT
>DATKIS010000348.1:0-4274 GCA_035543975.1 Pyrinomonadaceae bacterium | reverse complement strand
CACTACTACACGGCCTCATGGTCGCCCGACTCGAAGAGGATAATGTTCAGCGACACCAACCTGAAGGTGTGGGTGCTGGATGTGGCCAGCGGGCAGGCGAAGGTTGTGGGCAACGATCCCTGGATGGTGCCCAGCCGCACTCTGAATCCGGTTTGGAGTCCTGATTCGAAGTGGGTCGCGTATGCGAGCCGCCTGCGGTCGATGTATCACGCGATCTTCGTGAGCAACGTCGAAACGGGTGAGTCAAAGCAGGTGACCGACGGTCTGGCTGACGCTGTCTGGCCGGCGTGGGACGCAAGCGGCAAGTATTTGTGGTTTCTCGCTTCGACCGACTTTGGTTTGAGGTCCCAATGGCTCGACATGACTTCCTACGACCACGATGAAAACTTTGGACTCTACGTGGCCGTCTTGAAGAAAGCCGATCCCAGTCCGATGCTGCCTGAGAGCGACGAAGACAAAGGCGTCGGCAGTCCATCCGCTTCACCCGAAAGCCCCGGTGGAAGGGGCACCCGGAGTTCAACTGCCGGAGTCGGCGAGGCGCCCACAGACTCGGCTCAGGACGAGCAGCCATCGCAAACGCCACGACGTCCACGCCCGCCGGTCACTGTCCAGATAGACTTCGATCGACTACAGCAGCGGATCATTTCGGTTCCGGGAGTTCCGGAGCGTCAATATTCACAACTTCAGTCGGGCGGCGATGGCACCGTTTTCTACCTCGAGACCCCGGCCGGTCCGGGTAACGCCGGCGGCGGACCGCGCGGAAATGAGCTGTGGCGTTACAAATTGAGCGATCGCCGGGCGGTTAGTTTTGTTAACGGCGTAGTCGCTTACGACATCAGCGCTGACGGTAATAAACTCGCCTATCGCACCGCAGGCCCCGCCGGAACCGCTCCGGCTGCTCCAGGCACACCGCCTGCGCCTCAGTCGCTGTTCATAGTGGACGCTGGCTCCCGCAATCCGCCTGCCCCGGGCCAGGGACGCATCAATGCCACGCTGCGGATGTATCTGGATCCTAAAGAGGAATTCAAGCAGATCTTCAATGAAGGGTGGCGTAACCAGCGCGACTACCTTTACGTGCCCAACATGCAGGGATCCAACTGGCCGAAGATGCGCGAGATGTACGGGCAGATGCTTCCATACGTAAACCATCGCGCCGATCTCAATTACCTGCTGGATCTAATGGGCGCGGAGATAGCAATCGGGCATTCGTATGTGCGAGGGGGCGACATGCCGGACGTGCCCACCGTAAGGGGAGGGTTGCTGGGCGCGGACTTCACGATCGAGAATGGTCGCTATCGGGTGGCCCGAATCTACGATAACGAGAGTTGGAACACGGACCTGCGGGCGCCCTTGGCGGCACCCGGCGCCAATGTGAATGTCGGGGACTACATATTCGCCATCAACGGAATCGAGTTGAAGGCGCCCGACAATATCTATCGGCTGCTCGATGGGACGGCCAACCGGCAGACATCCTTAACCGTTAACGCTCAGTCAACCATGACGGGTGCGCGAAACGTGACCGTCGTACCGGTAGCTAATGAACAGGGCTTGCGCACCCGCGCCTGGGTGGAGTCGAACCGCCGGCTGGTCGAGAAACTTTCCGACGGCCAGCTGGCTTACGTTTACCTGCCGAACACGGGACAACCCGGCTATCAGAGTTTCAATCGCTACTACTTTTCGCAGCAGGACAAGAAAGGCGTGGTGGTTGACGAGCGTTTCAATGGCGGCGGCTCAGCGGCTGATTATATTGTTGACGTGCTCGGGCGCGATTTCGACGGCTACTTCAATAACGTCGCCGGCGACCGCTTCCCGTTCACCAGTCCGTCGGCCGGAATCTGGGGACCGAAGGTAATGATAATCAACGAAATGGCCGGCTCCGGCGGAGATCTGATGCCCTACATGTTCAGGCGCCGGAAGATTGGTTTGCTGGTGGGCAAACGCACCTGGGGTGGGCTGGTCCACACGGCCGATTCCCCGCCATTTGTCGACGGTGGTTCGATGATTGCGCCGCGCGGCGGCTTCTTCACCCGAGACGGCAAGTGGGCCGTGGAGAATGAAGGCGTGGGTCCGGACATCGACGTGGAAAACTGGCCCAAAGACGTGATCGCGGGGCGTGATCCACAACTCGAACGCGCCGTGGCGGAAGCGATGCGGCAACTCAAAGAAAAGCCAGTGGATCGCATGACGAAGGAACCGGCGTCACCAACCTGGGGCAGACGACCGTAGCTATTTGGCAGTCCGAAATGGAGAACTGAAGCATGTGGAGATATCTTTTTGCCGGGTTCCTGATAGTTATGGGCCTAATCGAACTGTTACTGGCGCTCCACAAACCACTGCGCGACGAGCTGCTGAAGAACAGTCCTGTCAAAGCGGGACTAGGATCGCCATCTTCTCTGATTTTCGCGGCCGCATCGGCGTTTGTAATTGCGCTGCTAATGATTTTTTACCCCCGGTTTCTATGACCCTCGGCTTTGCACAAAAAGTCACCGTCCCATTTCGAAGCGGTGCACCTTTGAAGACCAGCATTGTTTCGGGTTTCTTCGGGGAATTTCGTGGATCATGTGTTTAGAAACGAATCTATCCGATCCACGAAATTACACGAAGAACCTTAATAAGACTTTTGGTGTCAGCCATAACCCCTCCCCCGGGTATCATAATCCCGGCATAGCCCACCTCCTAAAGTTTTAGTTGACGACTCAGATCTTTTGCGGTATACCTCCTAAAAGCTTAGGAGGTGTGCGACTGTTGCCACGCAAGAAACCAGAACAGCTAACGCCGCTCGAACTTGAGATCATGCAGGTGCTCTGGGAGTCAGGGCCGGCCAACGTGCAAACGGTGCAACGGTTGTTAGCCCGGCCGCTTGCTTACACCAGTGTGCAGACGATGCTCAACGTTTTGCAACGGAAGCGTAAAGTTAAACGTACTCTAAAAGACAAGGCCTATTTTTATCGCCCGGCGGTTAGTCGCGGTCAGGTCACGGGACACGCGATCGGTGATTTGATTGACCGAATGTTTGGAGGTTCCGCCGAGAATTTGGTGATGGGCCTGCTTCACACAAAGCATCTGACCAAAGAAAAACTGTCTCAATTAAACAAGCTCATCGAAGAGGGAGAGGACGATGATTAGATCTAGCGAACTGCTGCTGAACTTTATTATCAATGCTGCCTGGCAGATTACCGCCATCGCGCTGGTCGCGACCGCCCTCGCTCGTATCCTGAATAACGCACCGGCGCGCTTTAGGCATCTGCTCTGGGTCGGAGCATTTTTCTTGAGCGTCGCGCTTCCAGTCTGGACTCTTCCGGTGACTAAGACCGAAGGATCTCCTCGTCAGACGGTGAATAGGATTGCCGCCCAGGCAACAGCCCTCGCTAGCCCCAAAGATACTTCAAACAAACAAGACATGGCCGGTCGGGTAAGCGCAGGCGGTCCGATCATTCAGAGTCGCGCCAACCTCGGTCGGCTTTTCGAAAGGCGGATTCAGCAGTTTTCGACCGGTCCGACCGCGATGGTTTTGCTCACATTGGGCTACTTACTTTTTATTCTTTATCGGTTTGGTCGGCTGTGGCGCTTCTGGCAGAGAACCGCCAGCTTGACCAGGTCGGGTTACCAAACAGAGATGTCTCCGTCGATGATTGCGGTGGCTGAACGATGTTGCTCCGCATTTCGACTCAAACAAGTGCCCATCATGTGTACGACATTATCCTCGACGCCGGGTGTGGTGGGCGGCCGCCAGCCAATGGTCGTTCTGCCTCAAAGTCTCTTCGGTGAACTTCCTGCCGAAACCCTTTATTCGATTCTGGGTCATGAGATGGCCCACATTGCCCGACGGGATTTTCAGTGGAACGTGGTTTATGAAATTCTCTGGCTGCCCATCTCGTTTCACCCGCTAGCCGGCTTTCTCAAAAAGCAGATCGAAAAGACGCGGGAGCTAGCTTGCGATGAAATGGTTACTGAAAAATTGCTAGCGCCCGTGGTCCACGCCCGTTCGCTGATCCGGATCGCCGGGGTGTTAATCAACCCTGCGGCACAAGCCCTAACCCTCGGCATCTTTGACGGCAATATTCTGGAGGAACGTATTATGAAGCTGACGTGCAAAACCCGGCGGCTTGGGGCGCGCAGCGGTCGCCTGCTAACGCTTTCGGCAGTCGCCCTCCTATGTTTGTCCTGCTTCGCGATCTCGATGTTCTCAATCGAACTGCGGGCCGCCCAGGCACAGTTAGCTGCAGTTACGAGTACCGGCAACGACGGCGTGGTTGGAGCCGCCCTTCAACTGT
>DATKIS010000347.1:0-6692 GCA_035543975.1 Pyrinomonadaceae bacterium | reverse complement strand
ACGGTGTCACGTCGGTTCGAGATCCGGGCCAGTGGATTGAGGCATACGAGGCGGTACGACATTCGTCGCAAGCTGTCCCGCGTTTATTTCTGACCGGTCCGCATCTGGATTCGCCGCCCGCCGCTTACCCCGCCGACTCCTTCATCGTGCGCGACCGGGAAGAGGCCCGGCTCGCGGTTGAGCGCTTCGCAGACGCAGGCGCTTCCGCAATCAAAATCTATTTCCGCCTCCCACTCGGTTTGATTGAGGCAGTCAACCAGGCCGCGCACGCTCGCGGTCTGCCTACAACTGCTCACCTCGAAATCATGGACGCAGCCGATGCCGTGCGCGCGGGCACCGACGGGATCGAGCACGTGACCTCTTTCGGCGTCGCGCTGCTTCCGCCGCGTGAGGCTGAGAAGTACCGGCAGGCAGTGCTCGCCGACAATGCAGCGCGGCGCGAGGGACGCTACGAGGTGTGGAACACAATTGATATTGATGGCCCACGCGCTCGCGCCCTGCTAGGCCTTCTGGCTGCGCGCGGAACTTTTCTCTCGCCAACGCTTGCCGTCTTCGAGCGCCGCGTGGGCGATAAGGACACCACCGTCGTGCACGCGAACGGCTTCAAGCGAATGCTCGATTTTACAGGACGCGCGCGACGGGCCGGAGTGCCCGTCGTGGTTGGATCGCATTCATCAGTCCCGCATGCGGAGCGCGGGTGGGCCTACCAGCGTGAGATGGAACTCTTAGTCGAGGGCGGCCTGAGTCCGATGCAGGCCATCGTCGCCGCGACTATGGAGAATGCCCGCTTCTTCCGCGTCGAAAATAGATTGGGTAGCGTCGAGCGTGGAAAACTGGCTGACCTCTTGCTCGTTGAGGGCGATCCACTCAAAGACATTCGGGCGATGCGAAATGTGAAGCGCGTCATGCTCAACGGCCGTTGGGTGGGTAACCGTCTGTAAGTAATGGATGGCTTTGCACAAAAAATCGGAAATTGATGTTGCGAGAGCGTCCCCATTCGGGTATCGAATCCCAGCCCGCGGTAGCGGGCGACAGTGTGTTCCGTTCATTTTTGCTATCGCCCGCTACCGCGGGCTATGACAATTTCAGGTCTGCGGCTCCTGGGGTTCCGCGACGCTCCCACCCCAGGCTTTACGCTGTCGCCCGTTGCCGCGCTGGCTTGGATTTGTCGCCGAATCACTTTTTGGGCAAAGCCACCGAGGGATAACTGAGAAAGTGAAGCGAAGCATTCAACTCTTCTTATACGCAACGATGGTCGTCGTCCTGTTGAGCGGCGTCGCGCATGGCCGCGGCAAAACCGTCTACGTACACCTGCTCGACGGCGACGACGCGCGCGGCGACGGCTCTTACACGCGACCTCTGAAGTCCTGGCGCGCGGCGTTGCGTCTTGCAGGAAGCGGCGACATTGTGATCGCCAAAAACGGCGACTACCGAAAGGCGGGACCATCAGCTCGCTGGGGCGGCATCAACCTGACCTTGACGATGGCCGGCCCACTCGAAGCTGGCGATCCGCGCCAGCCTGTTTCCGACGCCAAGCGTCCAGAGACGGTCGGTGTCTACCGCTACGACCCAGCTAACCCGGTAATCATCCGCGCCGAGACTCGGTATGGCGTCGTCATTGATTCGGTGCGCTTCCATCTCGCATCCGGGATCGTGATTGACGGATTCGACATCAATCCGAATCCTTACTACACGGATGAATCGGGCAAGAAGATCAACCGTCGCCGCAACGGAGTGCACGGCGATTCCGTCTACGAGCCGGAAGACCAAGACAACCGCGTCAAGACTAACGACCCGCCGGGTCAGCACACTGCCCGATGGTACGACCGATCGCTCTGGACAAGTCACATCACGGTTCGGAATTCGAAGATTCACTATGAGTGTCCAACAGGCGGATGCACCGCTAGTTACGATCCATTACAGGATGATGACCGGCTCTACTTGATCAAGTTCAACCAGTCGCACCACATCACCATCGAGGACAACGAACTCTTCGACGGGAAAAACTTTCAGCGCAAGCCCGCGATAGATTTACCGTGCGTTGACGGCGCTGTCGTGCGCCGCAACCTGATACGCAACAGTCACCGCGGTGTGGTAACGAAAGGCGGCGGCAGTCGCGTGCTCATCGAGGCGAACGTTTTCGTTGATAATTCCGGCGCCGCTTTCTCGGGCGGCTCAACTGATCCCGACCTCTTCATCGACGGTCGATACGGCGACCCCTGCTCCTTCGCGCGCTTCGAGTCATACGAGATGACTGCGCGCGATAACCTCGTCGTTTCCACCAGGGCGGGCGAGCGTCCTGTGGAACCAATCTCGATTTGGGCGGCCAGGAATGCCACAGTCATTAACAACACTTTCGTTGGCATCGGCGAGCGCGGCGTGCTGCTTGTCAGGCCCGGCAACGAAGTGGACAGTCCTCCGAAGAATTGTGGGAGAAGCGTCCGGCTAACAGTCACGGAAGGACTCACGCTGAAGAACAACGTCTTCATACTTTCGGGCGTTGTTGACGAGACAATGCTTTACCAGACGACGGGCGAGGGTGTTAAAGTCCTAAGCTTCGAGCGCCATAACAACACGTTCTTCAATGGCGGGCGCGAGGTTCCCACGGGCGGCCTCGCGGATCCGAACCGCGAAGCTGGCTTCAGCAAGGCCGACCCGCTCCTCGGGGGCGTGCAAGGCACCGACTACGCCTCGTGGATGGCGTCGGCGCAGCTCAAGAAGGAATCTCCGTCGCAGGGGAGGGGAGTGCGGGTTCTTAGAAAGTAGATAGCGGGGTTGCACAAGAAGTCTGGAGAGATTTAACGCTGAAGGTGTTGGCTAATTCCCGCCCAGGGTTTCCTACCCTGGGTGAATCAGCAAGCATTGATTCGTTACTATGAAAGAGTTCCACCCGGTGCCCTAACTCTTTCAGAGTCCCGGGCTTGTTAACCGACTTGTTCCCCAGGGTCGGAAACCCTGGGCTGGAATTAGCGAACTCCTTCGGAGTTGGAGAGACGAACATCAGAAACATCTTTAAATCATCTCTACCGTTCGGATGGGATAACAAACGTTGGGCGGTCGCATTCATTCTTGCGATGACGCTGGGCCTCTCGTCCTTTTCCAATCCGGCGTCATCGAGCGCGCAGCAGCTTCGTCGGCCTGCCAAGCCGCGTCACATCAACAGGGGGGACGCGCTCACGCTGAGGACGGATAAGCTCGTTGCAAGGTGGCAGGTGGCGGGCGGGAAACTTCTGGGTTCATCTGTCGTGGACCAACTGAGCGGGCGCCGCGTAGTGATGCCTGCGGATGTGTTCGTGCTTTTGCTCAAGAACGGCGAGGAGATCAGATCTTCACAGATGCGCATCGTTAATGGCCCGAAGGCAACCACTCTTACGGGTGACGCGCACGCTTCGCGCAGGTCGGAGCGGCTCGGCGGCGCAGAGATTCGGCTCACGCTCGAGGATGTTACGGGACACCTGCGGGTTGATTGGCGCAGAGTTGTGCGTAACGGCACGAACTATGCGCGGCAGGAGTTAGTCTTCGAAGTGCTTGGCTCGGATCTTCCAGTTTCGGAAATACGACTGCTTGAAGTGCAATTGGACGGAGCGCGCGTGGCCGGGACCGTCAACGGCTCGCCCGTGGTCGCCGGAAATATGTTCCTCGGCTTCGAGCATCCGCTCTCGGTCAGCAAGGTTGAAGGCAACCGCGCCAGGAGCTCGCTCACGCGGGAGCTTCCGCTGCGGGCGGGAACGAAAGTCTCCTACTCTTCAGTCATCGGCGTCGCGCGCGAGGGCCAGTTGCGTAGAGACTTTCTCGCCTACCTCGAACATGAGCGCGCGCACCCCTACCGTCCCTTCCTTCATTACAACTCGTGGTACGACATCGGCTTCACCAACAAGTTCGGCGAGGCCGAGTCCATGGATGTCATCGAACACTATGGCCGCGAACTCGTGCGCAAGCGTGGCGTGCAGATGAATTCGTTCCTGTTTGACGACGGCTGGGACGACAACTCTACGCTCTGGCGGTTCCACTCGGGATTCCCGCGAGGATTTACGCCGCTCCGGCAGGCCGCCGCAAAGTATGGCGCGGCGCCGGGCGTCTGGATGTCGCCGTGGGGTGGTTACGACGCGGCGAAGGAGGCTCGTCTGAAGTATGGCCGCGCGCAGGGTTTCGAGATCGTCGACGGTGGGCCACCTTTCGGCCCAGGCTTCGCGCTCTCGGGCCCGAAGTATTACGAGCGCTTCCGCGAAGCCTGCATGGAGATGTTGCGCAGGTACGGCGTTAACCAGTTCAAGATTGACGGCTTCGGCAACGCAAACCGGGCAATACCTGGAAGCCGCTTCGACAGCGACTTCGACGCAGCCATCAACCTGGTCCGCGAGATGCGTCAGGAACGCCCTGACCTTTTCGTCAACCTGACGGTCGGCACCTACCCCTCGCCTTTCTGGCTCCGCTACGGAGACTCGATTTGGCGGGGCGGCGAAGACCACTCTTTCGCCGGCGTCGGTTCAGACCGGCAGCAGTGGATCACATACCGTGATGCCGAGACCTACAAGATGACAGTGCAGCGTGGCCCCCTCTTCCCGCTGAACTCGCTCATGCTCCACGGTCTCATCTATGCGAAGCGGACCAAGCGACTCAAGACAGACCCGCGGGGCGACTTCGACGACGAGATAAAGTCCTACTTTGGCACCGGAACACAGTTGCAGGAGATGTACGTCACACCTGCGCTGCTCACCGAGCAGAACTGGAACATGCTCGCTGAGGCCGCACTTTGGTCGCGACGCAACGCCGACGTTCTGGTTGATACACACTGGGTAGGGGGCGACCCTGCCAAACTCGAAGTTTACGGCTGGGCCTCCTGGTCGGCTCGGCGGGGAATACTCGTCCTGCGAAACCCTTCAGACAAGGAACGTGAGATCACGCTTGACGTGGGGCAGGTTTTCGAGCTGCCCACGGGAGCGGCGGGCACCTACTCAGCCCGCAGCCCCTGGCTCGATGAGAGAGGGCGTGCGGGAATCAGACTTCAGGCGGGGAGGGCACATACCTTCCGCCTCGCGCCGTTAGAAGTGTTGACGCTGGAGGCCGTGCCGGTCCGTTAGCGACTTTATTGGTGAGGATGCGGAATTGAGAGTTGGACCACAATTAATGTCAAACGCTGTGCGCGGGGCGCTCCTTAGTGCTTTCGTGCTGGCGTCACCCGGCGTACTAGTCAAGGCGCAGCAGCCTCAGCCCACGCCCATACCTCCGCAGGCGCAGGCGAGGCCCGTAGAGACGGTGCGCGCAGTTACACCGCCACGCAACCCGTTGCCGCCGGAGGAGAAGTCTTCCAAGGTTACGCGCTTCTCATTCATCGTCTACGGGGACACGCGTGGGCGGAGAGACGGTAAGGAAATCCAGTATGAACATTCCCTGGTGGTGGATTCGATGCTGGCCACGATCAAGCGGCTGGAGAATACGCCCCAACCCGTGCGCTTCATTCTTCAGTCAGGGGACGCGGTCGTTAACGGAGGCGACGCGAGACAGTGGAACGCGAGCTTCGTGAATGTGATTAACAGGTTGACCGGCGAAGGCGGCGTGCCCTACTTTCTCGCTCCTGGTAATCACGACGTGTCAGGTGCGTCCGCGCTCGACTCTCCCGACCGGCAGGCAGGTTTGCGCAATTATCTCTCAGCTGTTTCGCAGCTCATTCCGCCCGACGGCGCCGCGCGCCGTCTATCCGGTTACCCGGCCTACGCCTTTGGTTACGGCAACACCTTCGTCATCGCACTCGACTCAAACATCGCGGGCGACGACGTACAGTTTGAGTGGGCCAGCGCTCAACTCGAAAAACTCGACCGCCAGCGTTACAAGAACGTCGTGGCCTTCTTCCATCACCCACCGTTCTCCGCGGGCCCACACGGGGGCGCGAAAATCGAAAGGCCCACGGCACTCATCCGCACTCGCTATATGCCGCTCTTCCGGGCTCACCGGGTAAAGGCGATTTTCACCGGCCACGATCACCTGTTCGATCATTGGGTCGAGAGGTATTTGGACGTTGCGAGTGGTCGCACACTGCGAATGGACCTGATCGTCACGGGCGGTGGCGGCGCTCCGCTCTACGGGAATTATGGCGAGCCGTTGTTGACCGAATACCTAAAGCTCAACGAGGGCGCGAAGGTTCAACTGGAGCATCTGGCAAGGCCGGGACTGTCGCGCGGCGACAACCCGTATCATTACTTGCTGGTTCGTGTGGACGGTGAACGAATGACGATGGAGGTTGTCGGCGTCGATTGGGGAAGCGACTTCCGCCCGTACCGTAGCAACAAAGTCGCGCTTGAAGACGAAGCAGGGCCGCAGCAGAAGTAGACGGCGCGTACCGCAGTGGCCCGGCGAACTAGAATCTTTTGAGGTGAAGGGAAATGATAAGTAAGTTCAATCGTAGAGAGTGGCTTGCAGGTCTGGCGGCGGCATCCGTCGTGCCCAATTTGCGCGGCGGCTTCTTCGCGCAGCAGCGAGGCGAGCGGCGCGGAGAAAAGCTGGCGCTTGAGGATTATGTGCCGAAGAGCATGCTGCATGTCGCGGAGACGAAGGTCGAGCGTTCGCGCTTCCCAGTTATCGACTTCCACACGCACCTGTCCTGGACAGCACGCGACAGCCCGAAGCCACGCTACAACACGACACCTGACAAGGCTCTAGAAGTCATGAACCGCCGCAACGTGCGCGTCATGGTA
>DATKIS010000346.1:0-2039 GCA_035543975.1 Pyrinomonadaceae bacterium | reverse complement strand
GGGCCCCTGGTTGATCATGAAATAATGGAGACGTTGCCGGCCAGCCGCGCTCTGGTCCGCTTCGAGTTTGAGCTTCAAAGCTTCGTTGCCGCGCCACACCTGGCGCAGGAACAACGGGTCAAGCAGCTTGGCAGCGGCGATGATCTTCTGCAGGGCCTGGCGATCTTTGGCTGAAAGCCGGGCGGTGTCGGCGGTTAAGACCGTGGGGGAGAAGCGACGGATTTTCTTTGCCAGTTCCGAATCTCCGGCAGTTGTCTTGTTCACTCGTCTCTGCATTCCAGAAATACTTGCTGTCAGCATCGTTCCGAGAAGCAGCAAGCTAACACCTAATCTCATTTAAACCTCCTGGGATTCTGCTCAAACTGCCGTCGTCGTCGGAGGACTTTGCACAAAAAGTCCAAACCCACCGCTCCGCGTTACCTCGTACGTCGGACTTTTTGTGCAAAGCCTCGTCGGAGGCAGAGAAGCCAACTTCTAAACAGCTCAAAATCTAGAGTCGCGCATTATAGATTCTGTCGATTGTTCAGAATCTTAACAAACGAACCTGAGCGCAATTCCGCTACTGTCAGGCCCGATAGTCCAACCGCCTCTTCTTCATTCAGGGCGCCGCTATTGATGGCGCGCAAAAAGTAGTTGAGCAGTCCCTGGCCCGTGGCCGCATCGTCAAACACGTCGCCCACCAGGGTCGCCTTGGCAGCCTTCTCAACGAAATTCTTCAGTCGCTCGGAAGCAGCGTCCAGACTCTGCAGGAAGAACGAATAGACCGCCGCATAACGCGTAGGCAATTGTGCCGGGTGCAGATCCCAGCCCTGATAAAAACCGCCCTCAAGCGAATGTTGAATATGGTCGAAGTGTAGTTTCCAGGCCCGATGCACTACCAGCCGGTTTTCAGCAATCTGTTCGGCAGTGAGGGGTGTGCCACCTTCACTGAAACGATGCGGGGCTACCGGCATGATGTTGGTCGCCCCATCCGACAGCCAGATTCCGGTGCCACCGAAAGAGACCTGCATCATGTGCTTCGCGAAGTCGCAGGCCGGGTGCATCATGTGCTGATGGGCCGCGGTGATGTTACAACTCGCCGTGTAATCGTAGGTCCCGAAATGTGCCGCCACACACCGCCCGCGCGCGCCGGCCAGCAACAAGGGCAGATTGATCTCGCCTGCGCCATTGATAATCGATTGGGTAGTTTCAATCATCAACTCGAGCTGGAGCGACCCTGCCGCCAGCCCGGTGGTTCTTTCCAGTGAGTCGAAGATACCGGCGAGAGCAGTCGCCTGTTCGGGAATCGTAATCTTGGGCAGGGTTACGACAAAGTTCTCAGGCAGCTTGCCGCCGGTCTTCTCAACCAAAGTGGAAACAAAGATGTCGAGCGTGCGCATGCTGCGTTCGCGCAATTCTTCGCTGAAAGGCTTGATCCGGATTCCAATGAAGGGAGGGAGTGTGCCCAGCTCCATTCCTAAAGCCACTTCGGACGCTGCCGCCTCGGCGTGTCCGTCTTCTTCTTCGTTGGGCCGGTTGCCGTAGCCGTCTTCAAAGTCGATGCGAAAGTCTTCTACCGGCTCCCGCCGAAGCTTTTCGATTACCCGGTTGTAGATAGAGTGGGCGAGCCAGGCGGCTTTGTTCGCCACTCGCACTGTTTCCGAACTAGTCTCCAGGCGGACTGTTAATCCATCGTCATCTTCCAGTGATTCAGGCAAGGTTTCGGCGCCCGGCAATCCAATCGCCCTCGCGAAACTGAGATAGTCGGGAGCAAACTGATCTAACGAGCGGCGCGCGAGGCCTCCCAGCCGCGCCGCCGAATCCGATTTGAACAAATGGGCGCCGCCATAAACCGTGTGGACGGGTTGGCGCCTGCCGGTTTCACCTGGGTATCGGGTAACGAAATCCTTGTTGGCCTGGGCGAGTGGCGCAACCAGATCACGGAGAGTGGTATCGGATAGAGACGTTTTCATCGGTCCTCTCAGGTAACTATTGGTGTATTTGAGTCTCGACTTTATTACAGGCGCACGGAAAGTTAAAGAGACGCCACGCCCTAACTT
>DATKIS010000345.1:0-5251 GCA_035543975.1 Pyrinomonadaceae bacterium | reverse complement strand
GTCTGTTAACCCGCGGTTCAAAAACACCGGATGGTAGTCCGCTCACGGTTCGGGAGATCATGAAACCGAGTCCTACGAGCGTCTCTTCGATGACCCCTACGCTCGAGGCTATTGAAATCATGCGTAACTCAAGGATTGGTTGTCTGCCGGTCGTCGATGACAATCAGCTGGTAGGCATCGTAACCTCGTATGACTTCCTGACTGCGACCGCGAGCTTGTTCAAACTGCATCTCGCCGCGACAACGACCGCATCCGATGCTGAGCCCGCGGTGAAGGCAGCGAGTGCCTAAACCGTGATACACAGATTACGCAGATTTCACGGATGCAAGCGTGCAAATGAGGTCCTCATCACGCCATCAAAGAGGCTATTGGAATGCCGCGGATCTGCATAATCCGCGGATTGCTTGAAAGGACTTATTGAAAAACCAGAAACAAAACATCCTCGTTGTCGATGACGAAAAGATGATCCGCTGGTCGTTGGGCGAGGCTTTGCGCGGTTGGGGCTTCGAGCCGATCGAGGCTGAAACAGTCAGCTCGGCGCTTGCCGCGTTTGAAACAGAGACCCTGGCGGCAGTCTTGCTTGATATCAATCTACCTGACGGTTCAGGGCTCGACCTACTGCGCAAGATCCGGCAAAGCCAGCCGGACGCTGTGGTGATCATGATTACAGCAAACGTCCTGGTTGACGAAACGATCGCGGCTTTGCGCGGCGGCGCATACGACTTCATTGGCAAGCCGATTAACCTCGAAGAGTTGCAGGTAGCGATTCGTAACGGCATTGAAGCCGGACGCTTGCGCAAGGAGGTAAGTCTGTTTCGCCGTGAGCGCGCGAAGCAGTTCAACTTTAACCAAATTATCGGTGAATCGCCGGTGATGCGTGAGATGCTCGAGCTGGCAAACAAAGTTGCGGAGAGCGAAGTCTCGTCGGTCCTGTTGCAAGGTGAATCGGGTACCGGCAAAGACCTGGTGGCCAAAGCCATCCATTATCATTCGGCCCGGGCTGACAACCCGTTTGTGGCGATTAATTGTGCAGCCTTGCCCGGCACCCTAATCGAAAGTGAACTATTCGGCTACGAACGGGGGGCCTTTACCGATGCCAAGACACGCAAAGAAGGACTCTTCGAACAAGCAGAGGGAGGCACCCTCTTCCTCGATGAAATAGGCGAGTTGGAATTGAGCCTGCAAGCCAAGCTCCTTCGCGTCCTTGAAGAGGGCTCGTTTCGCCGCGTTGGCGGGCTCAAAGACCTGCCGCTGGACGTGCGTGTGATCGCGGCTTCGAATCGCGATCTCAAAACCGAAGGTGAAGCAGGCCGCTTTCGTTCCGATCTCTTCTATCGGTTATCGGTAATCCAGATTGACATTCCGCCTTTGCGGGAGCGGGGTGATGACATTCGAGTGCTGGCTGAGCATTACATGTCGACTTTCAAAAGCCGGCTGAAGAAGAGCATTGACGGTATCGATCCCGAAGCGTTGTTAACTTTTCGCAGATACGAGTGGCCGGGAAATGTACGCGAACTTCGCAACGTCATAGAACGCGCGATGATCCTCGAAGATGCTGACGAGATCACGACTAAATATCTGCCCCGGGGTCTGGCGCAGGACTCGCGCCCGGGTGGTGGATCTTCGTCCGTCACGTCAGATGGAATTCGTTTACCGGCAGAAGGCATATCGCTGGAGGTGGTTGAGATGTCCTTGGTGCGTCAGGCGCTGGAGCGCAGCGGCGGCAACCAAACCAAGGCTGCCGAACTATTGCACATCTCGCGCGACCAGTTACGTTATCGCATGAAGAAGCTGGAAGATATGGGCGGCGCTGCGGCTGAAGCTGGCGATTGACCTGATGCTGGCCACTGCAGCCATCCGTAACCTAATCCGCAATCAAACCGTGAAAGAACCCAATCATGCCGTACCGGCGAGCAACGACGCGCTCGAGCGTTCGCTCAAGGAGCTTGCTGACATTAAGTTTGCTCTCGACCAGTCGACCATAGTGGCCATCACTGATCAGCGCGGAATCATCAACTACGTCAACGACGAATTCTGCCGCATCTCGAAATACTCACGGGAAGAACTGTTGGGGCAGGACCATCGCATCATTAACTCCGGCTACCATCCAAAAGAATTCATCCGAAACCTGTGGACTACGATTGCGGCGGGAAAAGTATGGAAAGGCGAAATTCGAAATCTGGCTAAGGACGGCAGCGTCTACTGGGTTGATACGACAATAGTTCCGTTTCTTGATTCAGGAGGCAAACCCTATCAGTACGTGGCGATCAGGCACGACATCACCCAGCGCATTGTGGCGGAAGAGCAGGTGCTAAAGCAGGCGGCGCAATTGCAACGTGCCGCCCAGTTGTCTTTTGTAGGGGAACTCGCAGCCGGGTTGGCACATGAAATCAAGAACCCGTTGGCGGGTATCCAGGGCGCCGTGGATATCCTGATTCGCCGGCGCGACAAGAACGATCCTGAGCGCGAAGCTCTTCAAGGGATGCGACATGAGGTGCAGCGGATCGACGGCACCGTGCGAGCGCTGCTTGACCGGGCCCGCCCACGGCTCGTCTCAGTGAGAATCAACTCAGTGGTTGAGATTGTAGGTCGGGCCGTAATTTTAGCGCGCGCTCAATTGACGAGTTCCACAAGTCCAGGAGATGGAGTGAACATCGTGTTCGAGGCGCCGGACGATCCAATAGAGATCCCCATCGATCCGGCGCAAATTGAAGATGCGGTACTGAACCTGATCATCAACGCCATAGAGGCCACGGACGGCGGCGGCCAGGTAAAGATTCGCGTGGCTCGGGTTCAAGATGAGGGGGCGGCAGAATTTGGCAGCGAAGCGATAGTCGAAGTGTCAGATAATGGCCGAGGCATCACTGAGGAGAATCTCAAGCGAATCTTCAATCCATTTTTTACCACCAGGCCAGCTGGAACGGGACTGGGGCTCCCTGCCGTGCGGCGAATCGTTCGCGCCCACGGTGGCCGGGTTGAAGTCGCTTCCTGCCCCGGTGAAGGTGCCACCTTTACGATTCATCTGCCGGTGGATCATCTACGGTAACTGCAGAACCTCCCTCGAATTAATTGCGCAGGGTCGCGCAACCCTGAGTAAAACCCCGCAAGCATTCACCTCTGGTCAGCTTCGCCTCCAGCTAAATTTCCGAAACACCCAGCCTCTTTCATGGCACATCCGTTGCGCTTGTTTGTAGTCGACAGAACGTGACAGAGCTGCAGAGCTGAGTATTGCTGATTCTCGGACGCCGACAATCCGGTAGGAACCGGTTGCAAAATGGAACATGAACACACAGTTGCAGCAATCCAGGAGCGACTGGCTGCCGGCCCACGACAGAACTATCTGCGCGATTGGATTTACGGAGGTATCGATGGCTCAATCACAACTTTTGCAGTTGTGAGTGGCGTGGCGGGGGCGCACCTCTCCCCCTGGATAATTCTGGTGATGGGGTTTGCCAACCTGATCGCGGATGGGTTCTCGATGGCTGCCAGCAACTTTTTGGGAACCCGGGCTGAATCCGACAACTTGCAGCGCCTCGCGGCGGTCGAGTATCGGCACATTGAATTGGAGCCCGAAGGCGAGCGCGAAGAAGTAAGGCAAATATTTCGTAGCAAGGGCTTCGCAGGAGAAGATCTCGCCCGCCTGGTCGAGCTGGTTACTTCAGATCGCGCCCGCTGGGTACGCACCATGTTGACGGAAGAATATGGATTGCCGCAGCAAGTTCGTTCACCCTGGCTGGCCGCATTCTCCACCTTCAGTGCCTTTCTGGTTTGTGGACTGGTGCCGTTACTGCCGTATCTATTCAAGTCGAGCCATCCTCTCACCCTCTCCGTGGTGATGACTGGCGGCGTGTTTTTCCTGATCGGGTCGGCGAAGAGCCGTTGGTCGATGTCGCCCTGGTGGAGTTCCGGAATATTAACGCTGGCTTTGGGAGCTATCGCTGCCGCTCTAGCGTATGCGGTTGGTCTGCTGCTGAATCAGTTAGCGCAGACTACGTGAGCCAGCCATGATGCGAGAGGCACCAGCGGACGATTCTGACTCAGCCCGCAGTCGTACCAGGCCTTTTGTCGCGCTGGCGCTTGTCTGCATTGGTGTCTCGCTTTCCCTGATCTGCATCCGCCACCCAATTCTTAAGCGGGTGACGATTGTGGCGAGCGTCTGTCTGGCGCTTTGGCTGACTGAAGTTGTCCCACCATATGTACCGACGTTGGTTCTTTGGGCACTTACTCCGCTCCTGCTTTTTGGTCAGGGCGATCGATTCAGCCTAACTCAGGTGCTCGGTTGGTCAGCTAATCCTGTGCTGGCACTGTTTCTGGGAGGATTTGCGCTCAGCGTGGCCGCCAGCCGCTACGGAATCGATAGTTTTATCGCACGCCTGGCGGTTCATTGGTCGCGCGGTTCGCGGCTGCTACTACTCTGCTTGACGATGGCGGCGACGGCGTTGCTCTCGATGTGGATGTCTAACATCGCGGCCGCCGCAATGATGATCGCTGCCCTCCATCCACTGTTCTTCGGGGTCAAAAAAAATGACTCATTCCGGCGCGCGCTGCTGATGGGAATCGCAATCAGTGCAAACTTTGGTGGGATAGCTACGCCGATTGGCACGGGCCCCAACGCCATCGCAATTGCGGCTGTGTCTTCCAGGCATCCCATCACATTCACGGCTTGGATGGTTTTTGCTTTGCCATTAGCGTTGGGCCTAATTCTTGGTGGCCTTTTGCTTCTGACTGCGCGATTCCGGGTTCGCGGAACAGCGCGCGAGCTATCTGCCATTGCGGCCGCGCTTCCGAGCAAGGGGGCAAGGTGGGTCATGATCGTGTTTTCCCTTAGCGTAGTGGCGTGGTTGTCAGAGCCAATTCATGGGGTTCCAGCAGCGGTCGTTGCCCTCATTACTACTGCAGTGCTCTTCGGTTCGGGTCTGTTGAAGCATAAGGACCTTGCCAAAATAGATTGGTCAACCTTGTTGCTGATCGCCGGCGGTATCGGTCTTGGGAATCTGCTCGAGCAGGGCGGCGCGATTCAGGCTGCAAACGGTTCAATCCCATGGGAGCAACTGCCGCATGCAGTTCGGCTGTTTGCTCTTTGTTTTGCGAGCGCGCTTCTATCGGCGCTCATGAGCAACACAGCGGCGGCTACTATATTGATCCCGCTGGCAGCCGGAATCGACCCGGCGCCGTCAACCGCCATCCTGATTGCAATAGCTGCCTCGCTAGGGATTCCTTTCGTTATTAGTACTCCTCCCAATGCGATGGT
>DATKIS010000344.1:0-2968 GCA_035543975.1 Pyrinomonadaceae bacterium | reverse complement strand
CAAGACGAGAGGCGTAAGAGCTTTGATTCCACTTAGTGCGCTGATTGGGTGTTTCCTGGTGGCCCACATATTGGCAGTCGTGGTTTTCATGATTGTTGCGAGTTAATTCCTGGGTTGGGCTTACCTGCCTGAGCGTTTCGGCTGATAATCAGCCGCGGCTATGCGAGCGCGTGGGCCTCGAAACTGTGTGCGAGCGTGGAGCTTCGTTGACGATGCTAAAGAGGTTAAGTGAGTAAAATAAACGTGCGGCCCAGTCCAGCGTTGTACGGGAGTGATATGGAAGCAGGACGAATTAGAGCCATCTTTCGTTACCCAGTTAAGTCAATGGCCGGTGAACCACTGGATGTTGCGAGGCTCGGTTGGCATGGTATTGAGGGCGACCGCAGGTTTGCTTTTCGGCGACTCACTGACCAGAGCGGGTTCCCCTGGCTGAATGCAAGCAAACTACCGGAGTTGCTCCTCTATAAACCACTAAGGCTCGACAGCAACGCCAACATTGAGAATAGCGAGCTACCCCCCACTCACGTTCGTACGCCGGACGGGAAAGAGTACGAACTCCGCAGCGACGAACTGCGCAAGGAAGTTTCGAGCCGGCATGGCAGTGAAGTCGAATTGATGAATCTGAGGTCTGGCATCTTCGACGATGCCTCTCTTTCGGTAATCAGCCTCAGCACAGTGCAAGGGGTCGAGCGCGAATCAGGCCGCGAGATTGACCTTCGCAGGTTTCGACCAAACGTCGTGATCGAAACAGACAGCAGTGAGCCGTTTGAGGAAAACAGCTGGGTGGGCCGGACCTTGATGTTTGGTGAAGGGAACAGCGGCGCCGCCCTCAAGGTTACGATGAGGGATGAGCGATGCGTCATGGTTAATTTTGACCCAGACACCGCCGAACGAGATTCGGAAGTGATGAAGACTGTTGTTCGTCTGAACCAGAATTGCGCCGGCGTATACGGGACGGTGGTCAGGGCGGGCGAGCTTCGGGTTGGTCAAGTGGTGACCTTGGGCGAGTAGGACGCCAGTGAAGAGGCAATACTTATGTTGCGAAAATTCAGGAGAAGGAAAAGACTTATGAGAACAGCTTCCCGACTCATCACCATCCTTTGCTTTAGTTTGCTCTTCACTTTTGTCGCTCAAGCCCAGCAGCGGAGCAAACCCAGGCGGCCGGTCCGGAGTACTGGTCGGTCTACGGCTACTCCACCGCGGGTTGAATATCTTTCTTCTCCGAGACCCCGCCCCGCGCCATTCTCCGACGCGGTGCGGGTTGGTCACATGCTTTACCTGTCGGGGCAGCTCGGAACGGATAGCTCATCCGCACTTGTCACCGGAGGAATCAAAGCGGAGACGAAGCAGACGATGGAGAACATTCGCCGCGTCCTTGAGCGAAACGGGTCCTCATTAGATCGGGTCGTCAAATGTACGGTGATGCTGGCTGACATTGGTGAGAGGAACGCGATGAACGAAGTCTATGTCACCTACTTCGCTAAGGATCGGCTGCCGGCGCGGAGCGCCCTGGGGGTGAGCGGGCTGGTGCTCGGCGCTCGAGTTGAGATCGAGTGCTGGGCCACAATTTGAGGGGCGGCTGATTGGCGGTTTGGTGGCTTAGAATTTGGCGCTCCTGAGCTCCTGCTCGTCTCAAAATACAACTACAAAGATTACTCCCGATGACTGGCGTGCCGACTGGACGCGATCCTGTGATGGAACGGATCTTACCAGGCCTAACTGAGCCGAATGCTACGCGGCCGCAGGTCCGAAGGACCGATAGTCAATAGTCACGTCCGTGAGGGTATGGAAATCAAGGTCCATAATGTCCGAGGCTCGCAGGGCCGACACAGTTGAGGCTGGGAAGTAATTTATTCCGCACCTTCGGCGCTCGTCGTCTGAGAGACTCCTGATCCACGCCCTCACGGACGTGGCTATTGAATGCCGGTCCTTCGGACCTAATGCAAGCCGCCCTTTGAGTATCGCGAATTGTCATACGAACTTCAGAGACACCACCCTAGCAAGTTATGGTTGATATCTACACGCTGCAAAAAGACACCACCTATGTCCTGCGCAGGGGGTTGACTGATTTTCATGGGAACGTGTTTGCACCGGGGGAGGTGCTGACCTACGTCGAAAGGCACTTTCTGCCTTATCACGGAGGGCATACGATAGTGTTCAAAGAGCGAAGCATATATCTACAGGAAGATGAGAACCGAGACATCATAGGCGCCTTCGCAGAGTATCTGGCTCGGGTTGATGATTGATAGCCAGAAGTAGGAATCGATTTAGATGGCGGGAGGTTACCGAAATGAACACGCTGGAAGTCAGAACAAGTAAATTACAACTCATCCTGGCTATTCTGCTCGGACTCTTCTTCGTTCCGGTTGGCTTGTTGAGTTTAGCGAATGGGTTGTCGAAAGGTTTTGCCCCGTTACCTCTAGGCCTTGGCTTTCTGATGTTGGTTGCCTATGGAGCGGTGATTTGGCTCATTCGCAGAGGTCATGCCAATTCAGTCAGGTATTTTACCGATCAGGGCCTGGCGCGCAACGATGGGAAAACTTTTGCGTGGGCCGACTTGAACCTCGTCGTTAACCAAATCAGAATCACCTCGGTAGCCCACAACAATAAAGCACTCTGGCGAACCGAGATTCAGTTTAAGGATGGCGAAGCGGCCTGGGTAATCCCGTCCAAAGTCAGTAACTTTGCTGAAGTACGCGAATTCATCCGCAAGTTGCCCTGTGAACACAAGGAAGTTAGGGTTTGAGTCTTTCGGGTGATTTCGTGGATCGTGTGGCTCTGATTCCTAAGCAGACAATCCACGAAACTACACGAACGAAGACGAAATTCACTTACCGGAACTCACGGCGTTTTCGGCGGCTTACTAAGGGACCGGAGCGGCTAGCCGCCTCGTGTTTCTTAAGCCTCAGCTATCACCAATTCGTCTTGAGGCGTATGCTTCCGATGTCTCAATAGATTTAGTCTTCAA
>DATKIS010000343.1:0-8064 GCA_035543975.1 Pyrinomonadaceae bacterium | reverse complement strand
CCGCGAAGCCTATCGATTCATACCACTGAACCGTCGCGCGCACATCAGGCACGTGAATCATCGGTACTACTCTATCCATTAATGGCTGCTCCTTTTCGGTGTGGTCCTGGCATCCTCGCCGTGAACCTGGCTCAATTGCCTTACGGGTCGGCAATGCGCATTCGTCAGGTCGGCTAGAGGAGTGGAATTCTTTCCGAAGTCTCGGCGCTGGTCAAGAAGGTTTGCACCGAGTCTCGGGATGTTCTGATCGGATTGGCGATGGTTCAGGTCTGAATGCGGTTGGAATAAAACTGAACCGGCTTCCTCTGGAACATTAACCCTTGCGGACCTAATCGGTAGACTGATATGTTTCCTGGGTCAACGAAGAGGCATTCCGCTTATCTGATTCCGAACCAGGGTTAAAGTCGGCTACTCACCCTCAGCCGGCTCCTCTTTATCCGAACATGCAGAGCCGTATTCACGCGCAGCGGGATGTCGCTGCCCAACCGGCGCCGTCGTTTGCTGCCAACCCATTAGTGTTGTTGGCGGCCGCGTTTGCGGTCGGGATTTTGGCAGGGCGGCACTTCAGGCTGCCCCTCGCGCTTTCAATTTCGAGTGCCGCCGTTTGTTCGATTCTTGCGGTCACTGCTTTCGTCCGAGGGCAAACGAGACTAGCAATCGCGATTGTGCTCTTCGCGACGTTGTTGGTTGGAACCACCCTGGCCCTGATCGAAAAGAACCACATCCCGGCCAATCAACTCAAACGCTTGCTTGCGGAATCAAGGCCTGGACGGGTCACTCAGAGCGAGGGACTCATTGGTCTGGGTGACCCGGTTGAATTGACTGGGACATTGGAGCGTGACCCGGAATTCGGGCCCGGGCGCTTGTATCTGCTCTTAAGGGTTGAAGCAGTCAGCCACAGGGGGCGAGGACGAGCAGTATCAGGTGAGGTGTCCCTGCTGGCACCTGTCTCAGGGAAGTTGGCCGAGCAGGAGTTCGCTGGTCTTGACCTTCGCTATGGAGCGCGCATTCGCGTGATGACCAACCTCAAACGGATGGATAACTTTCGCAACCCGGGTGTTTCCTCGTTCAGCGAATTTCTCGATCGGAAAGGCTATGACGCAACCGGCTTCGTGAAGAGCCCCCTGCTGATTGAACGTCTGGAGAACACTCCAGTTTTCCTTCCGCTGGCCTGGCTCTACCAGTGGCGTCGCCTGCTGCAGGCAGAAATAGATCAGCGTTTTGACGAAGAGACAGCTGGCGTACTCGACGCTGCTTTACTTGGGAACCGCTATCGACTCTCGCGCTCAACGTCCGAGAGATTCCGCGAAGGTGGAACCTTCCATGTACTGGTAATCAGCGGGTTGCACATTACTTTTCTCGGAGGTGTGGTTTTTCTGATCGCGAAACGCCTGACGCGAAACAAGGTGCTGCAATTCCTGCTTTCGATCTCTCTATTGTGGGCCTATACGTTCGCGGTGGGGGCGGAGCCTTCAGTATCGCGAGCAGCACTGATGTTTACTCTGGTTCTGCTGGCGCCGCTGGTTTCGCGCCGGGCTAGTTCGCTAAATGCGTTAGGAGGAGTGGGTATTGGATTACTGGCTTGGCGACCCAGCGATCTCATCGATCCGTCCTTTCAACTCACGTTTGTCTCGGTGCTAGCCATCGTCACGTCAGCCTGGCCGCTGTTGCAAAAGTTTTCCCAGGTAGGCGCATGGCGGCCGACCCGTCAAACCCCCTACCCCCCATCGTGCGCGCCCTGGTTGCGAAGCCTTTGCGAGAGTCTCTACTGGAGCGAACGACAGGCTAAACGTGACCTCGAGCGGGCCAATTACAGTTACCGTCTCTTCAAGGCGCCGGCGGCGTATACGCTGGAGCGTTTACATCTTCAGCGGCCGCTGCGATATGGGTTTACTGCGGTCGTGGTTTCCGTCGGGGTGCAGTTAGCCCTATTGCCTTTCCTCATTTTCTATTTCCACCGGCTGTCGGTCGCCTCACTGGTGCTGAATATTGGAGTGAGCTTGTTGATGGGTGGTGTGGCCGCAACGGCTGCCGCCGGCCTGGTGATCGCCCAACTCAGTCCAATGGCGGCGGCGCCCTTCATCAGCGCTGCCAACTCCCTCAATTGGGTGATGGTTCACAGCGTCGACCCGTTTGCGAGTTTGGGTGCCGCTTCGGTTCGTTTGCCGGAATACTCGGGGTGGGGAGCCGCAGTTTACGTTTTGTACTACGTTCCACTGGCGATGTTAATAGTTTCGATTTGGCGTTGGAGACCTCTAAGGCTGCCTGGCTCAGACGGTGAATCCTGGCGCTTCTTTGCGGACTCATTCCCCTCCTTGCGATTCACGAAAAGAAAGATTGAGGAACAAACCGCGAAGAACGCAAAGGATCCGCAGAGAAGCGCAAAGGTCGTGCTCGGTTTTAGGAGAATCACGAGGCAAGTGCTCTCGGCACAGCTACTCGCGATACTTGTGGTTATCGGCCATCCGTGGAGTGAAGGCCGGCCCGACGGCACGCTCCGCATAGACTTCCTCGATGTCGGTCAGGGCGATTCAGCGTTGGTGACCCTTCCAGATAACACTATTGTCCTTGTCGACGGGGGAGGCCGGGCCGGGCCGTTTAATAGAAGTACAGCTGACGGGGCGACTGGGGACGAGGTCGGCCAGTTTGAGCGCGACGAGCGCAGCATTGGGGAATCGGTAGTGTCGGAATATCTTTGGTGGCGCGGGTTGGACCATGTTGATTACGTCCTGGCCACACATGCGGACGCCGATCACATTGATGGACTAAACGACGTGGCCCGGAATTTTGCCGTGCGCGCCGCGCTGGTCGCTCGAACACCAACCAGGGATCCAGAATATTCAAAGTTCGTCGAAACGTTGTTCTTCAAAGGAATCCCAGTCCGTAGCATTGGGCGCGGCGATGAATTGCAGTTTGGCAATGTCTCGGTATCCGTGTGGTGGCCGATGGCTAGCAGCGATCCGAGTTCATCGTCGGGAAACAACGACTCGATTGTGCTTCGATTCCGCTACGGTAACCGCACAATCCTGTTGACCGGGGACATTGAAGCGCAAGCAGAAAAACGTATCCTGGAGTTGCCGAGTATCGACCGCGAGAGTCTGAGAGCGGACGTCATCAAGATGGCGCATCATGGAAGTAAGAGCTCCTCCACCGAAGGCTTCGTTGCTGCGACCCAGCCGAGCCTCGCAATAATCTCCGTCGGGCAGACGTCAATCTTCGGGCATCCGGACAAGGCCGTCGTCGAAAGGTGGAAAAGCGCTGGTTCGCAGGTGTTGACTACCGGGAATTGCGGGATGATTACAGTTGCGACTGACGGAAACGATTTGCAGGTGACCAGTTTTGTCTCGAATACAGCTGGTGTTTCGCCGGTCAACCAGTGCGCTAGCGAATTCTCACGGTGAGAGTGATAGTTCCGGTGTTGTTTGGTCCCGTGTGGCTCAGGCTTCCAGCAAACACCCACCTAACGTTTGTTACGGCGCGGTCGTACCCGGTGGGCGCTCCGCCTCCGCCACTAACGGGCGTGTACGTCCAGGTTGATCCACCATCATTTGAATACTGGAAGGTTGCCGCCAGGCCGGTCGAGCCAGGGCTACTGGTTAGTGAGCCAATCTTGAAGTCGACGTTCCGAAACACGCGTTCGGCGGGAACGGCGTTCGCCGGATTCGGGTCAACGATGACGAAGGTATTCGCCGGCTGGCCGCCGGTGTTGGTGTAGACCACCGTATACAAAAGATCGGCGCCGGGAATTTGGGTGCCACCCGGACTCACGCTCTTGACCAAGCTGATGCTGGGCGGGGTCGCGGCATTGATCGTGGTTGGATCGTTGGCAGTATCGTTGCCCGTGTTTGCCTGGCCGCCACCGGAAACACTGGCGGAGTTGGTTACCGAGGCGGGCGCGCTGAGTGAGACGTTAACAGTGAGGGTGATGACGGGATAGCTGGCGCCGATTGCGAGAGCGTCGCTGCGGGTGCAAGTGAGGGTGCCGAGCACGCAGCTCCATCCAGTGCCGCTAATGGCAGTAGCAGTTAGTCCGGCCGGCAAAGTGTCGGTAACGGTGACTGTTCCGATAGTGGCTGCGAAGCCGGAGTTGGTGGCGGTTAGGGAATAGGTGGCGCCGACTTGTCCCTGGGTGAAATTACCGGTGTGAGATTTGGTGATCGTCAGATCCGGAAGTTGATTAATGGTGGTCGGGTCCGTGGCCGTGTCATTGGAGGTGTTGGTCTGTCCACCACCGGAGACGCTGACGGAGTTGGTTACGTTGGAGGCAGCATTGTTTGCGACCGTGACCGTCAGCGTGATCACGGGATAACTGGAGCCGGCGGCGAGCGCGTCGCTGCGTGTACAGATTAAAGTGCCAAGGACACAGCTCCATCCGGTTCCACTGATGGCGGTGGCGGTTAGTCCGGCGGGCAACGTGTCCGTGACGGTAACCGTCCCGCTAGTCGCAGCTGAACCTGAATTCGTGGCAGTGATGGAATAGGTTGCGCCAACTTGTCCCTGGGTAAAATTACCGGTGTGGGACTTGGTAATTGTGAGGTCCGCCAGCTGGGTGACTGTCGTTGGATCGGTGGCGCTGTCATTACCGGTGTTGGTTTGTCCGCCACCGGAAACACTGGCCGAATTGGTCACGCTTGCGGCGGCGTTATTTGCGACAGTAACCGTCAGCGTGATCACTGGATAACTGGAACCGGCCGCGAGCACGTCGCTACGCGTGCAGGTCAACGTGCCAAGCACGCAACTCCAGCCGGCGCCGCTGATGGCTGTGGCGGTCAGACCCGCGGGAAGCGTGTCGGTGACGGTCACAGTGCCGCTGGTAGGTGCGAACCCTGAATTGGTGGCGGTGATGGAATAGGTGGCGCCGACTTGCCCCTGGGTAAAGTTACCGGTGTGAGACTTGGCAATAGTCAAATCTGCTCGCTGATTAACAGTCGTGGCGTCAGTAGCAGAGTCGTTTGCGGTATTTGTTTGACCGCCACCAGAAACGCTGACTGAGTTGCTCAAACTGGAAGGAGCGTTGTTAGCCACCGTCACGGTGAGCGTGATTATCGGATAACTGGAACCGGCGGCGAGGGCGTCGCTTCGCGTGCAGGTTAGAGTGCCAAGGACACAGGTCCAACCGGTGCCGGCGATTGCTGTGGCTGTCAGTCCGGCGGGTAGGGTATCGGTGACTGTCACCATTCCACTGGTCGCTGCGAAGCCGGAGTTCGTAGCCGTGATCGAGTAGGTAGCGCCAACCTGTCCCTGGGTGAAATTGCCGGTATGGGATTTGGCAATCGTCAGGTCAGGCATCTGATTGATCGAAGTGGGGTTAGTAGCCGTGTCATTCGCCGTGTTGGTCTGCCCGCCTCCTGAAATGTCGACTGAGTTGGTGACGCTGGCGGCCGCGTTGTTCGCGACGGTGACAGTCAAGGTGATGACGGGATAACTCGCCCCTGCAGCTAAGGCGTCGCTTCGCGTGCAGGTTAGAGTGCCAAGTACACACGTCCAACCGGTGCCGGCGATGGCAGTGGCTGTCAATCCTGCGGGCAATGTATCGGTGACGGAAACTGCGGCACTCGTCGGCGCTGAACCTGAATTTGTCGCCGTGATCGAGTAAGTTGCGCCGACTTGTCCCTGAGTGAAGTTGCCGGTATGTGACTTGGTAATGGTCAGGTCGGGTGGGGCGATGGTCACACTCGATGTCGCTGGAGCGTTATCAGCAGTGCTCTGCGTCGTGTCGACTTGGTATTCGTTGAAATGAGCAATCGCACTATTGACATAGGTGCCGGGCGTGTTCGGCATGACCATTTGATAGGTCAGATCTCGGGTCGCCCCCGCCGGGATAAGAAAACTGCCGGTCCATGTCCGCGTTGAGCCCGCGGCCACCGGGTTAGGAATTGAGACTCCGTTGAAATAGGAGGAACCCGACACATAGATCGGCGCGGCGGGGCTCGTGGGCGGTGTATCAATGAAGTCGGTCAGCGTGTAATTTGCAGAACCAGTATTGGCGACGCGTAGGGTATACGTAACCGTAGAGCCCGCAGTTGGGGTTGTCGGATTGGCGATTTTGCTCAGAGTCAGGGGCGGCGGAAGTGCCGTGATGCTTATCACCTGCGCACCGTAATCGCTGTTGTAGTGAAAACTGCTGCCGGAGTAATCCAGGATCACCGTACCCGCGGTGGTTGATCCGGTTGACAAAACTTTAACCGTATAAGTGGTCAGGATATTTCCGCCGGCTTTGCCTCCCGCGTAGTTGTCTGGCCCGATGCAGCTTAGATAATTTCCGCTTAGTGGATTGTTATCCCACCCGCAGGCGTCAGCATAAAACTTCGTGTTAGTTGCTCCGCTGGGCGCTGAATAGGTGGTTGAAATGGCTTGCACCTGGAAGATGACATTCGACAATTCGAGAAATGCTTCCAGTTGTTCATAGCCCTGCGTGGCAGTGCTGGCATTCATCGTGTAGGTATATGTTTGCCCGACGTAAACCGTGGTTGGACCAGTGATGGAGTTCACGGAATTTCGCCCCTGCGAGATGATGCGCTCAACGTAGAGTTCGCGCGGGGCTGGGGTGCTGACGGAAGCGACGCCGGTGCCGCTGACTGTAATGTGGTAGCGGCGGGCGGTTTCAAAGGCCGCCGAGGTGCGAGTAACTACAACAGGGAAATGGAAATCAATGCAGGCACCGGCCGCCAGCGAGCTTAAGTTAATGGTGTTGGCGCCGCTGAGATTGAGATAAATGTTTGAGCTGTCCCAGAAGAAAGCGGCGGAGACATTCGTGACGGCCGCGCCTCCGGTGTTGCAAGCGCGTGCTCCGACCTGAAATGTATTCGGACCGGAGTTCTGATTATTGCTATCGAGTCCAACTACATTCCACGATGTGGGGGTGACAGTCAGTCCGGCGTATGCGCTTTGCACTCCCCAGAACCCCAGAAAGCACAGTGCTACCGCTGCATTCACGAGGAAGGCGCTTTTCCTGCTTCTGGGTAATCTGTAGGAGTTGGACGACATATTTAAGGGCAGTCGAGCGGGCTGAACAAGCTCTTATCTTGTGCGCGGGTGACCAAAGCTGACGTCATATTTCTGTCTTTGGTTGCGCCCAATCATTTTTCCTTTTCCTCTTCTGGTGGTGCGTTTTTGTTGCTGGGCGCGAGTCCATCTCGCGAAGTGCCGAAGAGGTCGAACAGGTTGGAAAGTTTGGAAGAGATGGCGAAGTAGAACCCTCGGCGAGTTGGTATTGGACTAATGCCCGCCGGTTCATGGGTCCCGTTGAAGTTGTAGCCAAGGCCCAGACGCAAATCCGGCATCACCCAGAACCCAAGCTCAGTTCCGTAAATCGAGTGCTGCGTTTGAGAAGAGGGCTGCCACGTCAAGCGTGCTTCAGCGGCCCAGTCAAACCTGGTCGTCAACCGATACTGGGCGCGGGCCTGGGTAAGGTAAGTGAGGGTGGAGACGAAGGGCAAATCCTGTTGACCGTTAGCTGCAAAGCGCAAGGCGAGCCGGCCATAGAGTTCAAGTCGCTTGGTCGCCTGGTAATAGCCATCGGCAGCTGCCGTGTCGAGTCGATCGCGGGTCGCGGGCGCCCCAGCCAGAATTGATTGCTCGAGCGATCGGTGATTGAAACTAAAGAGCAGTCCGGCACGATCGGTCTTAAGTGGTCGAATAGCCAGCGCTGCCAGACCGTCAACGCTCGAGCCGTCCTGGCCCGCAAAGCTGTTTCTCGACCAACGCAGGCGGGATAGGACCGTAACGCCTTCCGTGAGCTTCCCGGCTGCGCCCAGCGCGAACATCTGGCCATTGCCACCACGATCGCGAAACTCATAACGTGCGGAAGCCTTGAAACTATCGTTGGGGGTCCAACCGAAACCGAGTGTTGCGCTATTGAAGCTCTTGCCGTCTCCCGATAGATGGAAACCGCGTTCAAACCCCAGTTCGAGTGCTAGCTCCTTGCTAACAGGCAAACGGTTTTGCAAACCAATCACCGCGAAACTGTCGGCCCCGCTGATGCCGTTCTCGAGCTGATAACGTCCCACTACCGAAGTGTATTTACCAAAACGAGATTCAACGCCGAGGGCGGTTTCTCGTCGC
>DATKIS010000342.1:0-7012 GCA_035543975.1 Pyrinomonadaceae bacterium | reverse complement strand
GTTCAACCCCGGACTCGTCTTTGCCTCGCTCAGACGTGCGCGAAAATCGCGCAGGCTGGCCACCGTCTTTTCGGCGCCGGCCAGGGCGTCGAAGGTGAAGTTGAGCTGCTTGTTGTAAGGGACGCTCAGCAGGAAGTAGCGGACGGCTGAGGGCGAATAGCCCTTAGCCGCCACATCACGGAAGGTGAAGTAGTTGCCCTTGGACTTCGACATCGTCTCGCCTTCCACTTTCAAATGCTCGAAGTGGATCCAGTAACGGACAAACTGTTTGCCGGTGGCGCCTTCGCTCTGGGCAATCTCATTCTCGTGATGAGGGAAGACCAGGTCGATGCCGCCGGCGTGGATATCGAAAGTTTCGCCCAGATACTTCATCGACATGGCGGAGCATTCAATGTGCCATCCAGGCCGGCCGCGGCCAATAGATGCGTCCCAGGCGGGTTCAGTTTGCGCAGCTGGTTCCTTCCACAAGGCGAAGTCGCGCGCGTCTTCCTTCTCATAACGATCCGTATCGATGCGGTCGCTCGCGCCCGCGATGTTGCCGGCGAAGTTGATCTTGGAAAGCTTGCCGTAATCTGGGAACGAAGCGATGCGGTAGTAGATCGAACCGTCTGAACGATAAGCGTGATTGCTTTCCAGGAGCTTCTCAATCAGCGTAACCATTTCGGGAATGTGGCGTGTCGCCCGCGGAACCACGTCCGGTCTTTCGAGACCAAGTGCGTCGAAATCTTCCCAAAGCGCGTCGATATATTTCGCCGTATAGTCGTCGATGCTTAGTCCGGCCTCCTGCGATTTGGCGATGATCCGGTCTTCGACGTCCGTGATGTTCATCACGTGGGTAACTTTGAAGCCTTTGAACCTTAGATAACGGCGCAGGATGTCGGCATTGAGCGCCGAGCGGAAGTTGCCGATGTGACCATAGTCCCAGACCGTGGGACCACAGTAGTACATGCTGACCTCGCCCTCACGCAGGGGGCGAAATTCTTCAATCTTTCCCGAAAGGGTGTTGCGAAATTTAAGCATTGGGGTGTGAGTCTAGGAAAGGAGTGGATGCTAGTCAAACGCAGCGTGAGATAATATTGGCTGGCCCGAAGCCTCCTTTACAAGCCTCCCCAAACGCGACCACAATTCTCCAACACGGAGATTCTTCACGATGGACTTAAACGCAATATCGGCCCAACTCGAAAAATACGACAATAAGTGGGTTGCGATCGATGAATCGCAGGACAAGATAGTAGGTGTGGGCAACGATGCATTCGAAGCAACGGAGGACGCTGAACGCCACGGCTATCAGGATACGATTCTGTTCAAAGTGCCGTCCTTCGATTCCGCCTTAATCCCACTCGCATGAGATTTCGATACACGGATATTCAGAACCATCAGGAACCGCCGAAGCCGTTTAATAGACCATACCTAATCCTGCGGTTGCTAAACGCCGACAGGCACAAGGATGTAATCTCACTGGTTGATTCAGGCGCGGATGTCTGCTTATTCCATTCTGACATTGGTCGAATGCTGGGAATCGAAATTGGAGCGGCTCCGGAATTGGCCTTCAAGGCGTATCCGGCGTTAGGGAAATGGCCTACCTTCATCGCGTCGATCTGGTCGTAAGGGGGTTGAGTTTGATCACGCTGGATGTCGGCTTCACGAGTTCGATGGCGGTAGGGACGGGCTTCCTTGGTCAGCATGGCTTCTTCGAACAATTTCAGATTAACTTTAAACTGCGTCAAAAGCTCTTTCAAGTTGCTCCACTCAACGACGAAGAGTAGCCCCATTAGTTGCGGTAGCATCAGAAAGATGGCCACTGTTAACTACCAAAATTATATTAAGCATCTTGAATCAATCATTCAGATGTACGAGAGCTCAACCAAGACTATAAAGATGCAGCGGCCGTGATTGCTGGCACTTCGCTTGAATCGCACCTGCGTCAGTTGGCCCAATAAACACGATGTTTCGGTTCATTACACCGCGAAGAATGGTACCAAAAGAAGACTGCGGAGCTTCTAAATCAAGACTTAGGAAAAAATGCCTACACTTTATTTGACCAGAAGCAAATAAGAGCCTGGCTCGGCCTAAGAAATAGCGCAGCCCACGGAAACTATTCGGAGTATGACCAAGACCAAGTTGTCAAACTGACCGAGTGGGTTGGAGATTTCATCTCGCAGAACTCAGCCTAGGATTTGCCTTCTGACTTAAAGTGTTCCCAGCCGCCCGGCTCGAGCTTCCAAATTTTGGAGCCTTCAGCGATCTGCACGCCGTGGGATAGCTCTTTGATTTCGCCAATTCGAGTGATGGGAATGCCGTCCACTCGCTTCGGGAGCTTGCTGACGTTTTCGGGGTCGACCGTGAAAAGCAGTTCAAAGTCTTCGCCACCGTGAAGAGCGAGCATCAGCGGATCCAGTGCGCGGCGTCCGCAGATTTCAGTTACCAGTTGGTCGATCGGGACGCTCGAGGAATCAACCAGCGCCCCTACCTTGCTCTCGTCGCAAAGATGATTGAGGTCGGAAGACAGGCCATCGCTGAGATCGATCATCGCCGTGGCGAGTTGCTGGTGCCCAACTAGCAGTCCCCAGCCGACGCGCGGTTCAGGTTGGAGATGACGCAGCAACAAATGATCGATCGAATTGTTGTCGGCCGCGGTCAGACTCTCTCCCTGCACCCGAGCGCCCCGCTCGATCAAGCGGAGACCGGCGGCGGCGTCGCCGAGAAAGCCAGTGACGTAAATCTGATCGCCGGGTTTTGCTTCGGAGCGAAACACCTCCTGCTCGTAAGCGCATTCCCCGAGGACAATCGAATTAACGACGATTCGCTCCAGTGTGCGCGATAGATCCCCGCCAATCAGCTTGACTCCAAAACGGTCGGCCAGTTGAAAGAAGCCGGCATAGAAGCTTTCAATGAACTCTGTTTCCCAAACGTCGCCAGGGACGCCAATCGACAACAGTGACCACCGCGGTCTGGCACCCATGGCTGCAATGTCTGACAGGGAAACCGCGAGAGCCTTGTGGCCGAGTTGGTTTGGTTGGGTGGTATTGCGGCGAAAGTCGATGCCTTCGACAAGCAGATCTGTGCTGATTACAACGTCGCTGCCGGCAGCAGACCGGAGGACGGCCGCATCATCTCCAATTCCGCGAACGAGACCGGATGACGTTCCACGCAGGTCAGCTTGCGCCCGAATCTTCTTGATGAAGTCGAATTCGTTCATAAGTCAGGACCACCTGCGTGAGCGGGTGGTTAGATTTTCAGGCTGGAGCCCTCCCCGATCCGCCCGCTCACGCAGGCGGTTCTGACAGGGCTAAAGGTTGCGGCGAAGTGAATCCAGACCGGCCTCGATCGTCTCGATTGAGGTGGAGAATGAAAAGCGGAGGTGGCTTTCGCCGTGTTCGCCAAAAACCACGCCGGGTACCGTCGCTACCTGCGCGCGCTCCAGCAATATCTCCGCGGCCTCCCGGCTGTCCGTGCTGATACGCGAGACATCGGGAAATGCGTAGAAGGCGCCGGCCGGAGTTTCGCAGGTGAGCCCAAGTTCATTGAGTCCGGCCAGAAGCAAATCGCGTCGCTGTCGATAGGCGGTCCGATTTGCCTCGAGTGTGCCGTCGTTGCTGGTGATTGCTGCCAGGGCAGCCCATTGCGTAGGCGTGGAGACTCCGTTTGAAGAGTAGAGGGTGGTTTTGCGCAAGCCAGTCATCCATGGTTCCTGCGCCGTCGTGTAACCAATGCGCCAGCCGGTCATTGCGTAAGACTTCGAAAGGGTAAACATCGTGATGGTCCGCTCAAGCATTCCTTCGATTGAGGCGATCGAGAAGTGCGGCTCATCGTAGATCAAATCCTCATAAGCTTCATCGGCCAGGACAATCAGGTCCCGTTGCTGCGCGAAACGCGCAACCCCATTGGCTTCGTCGCGACCAAAGACGATGCCAGTGGGATTCTGCGGCGTGTTGTAGTAGATGGCCCTGGTTCGGTCGGTGGAATAGCGGGCCAGCGTCTGCTCGAATCCGTTTTCCCTCGCTTCCTTAGTCGGAACCAAAACGGCCTTGCCGTCGCAGTAAGCAATCAAGTCTCTGATAGGTGTCCAAAACGGGGAGAAGACGAGCACTTCATCGCCGGGGTTGACCACGGATTGAAACGCGCCGAAGAGCCCCTGCATGCCGCCGTTTAAAACTATGACGTCGCTCGCGGCAACGGGAATGTTGTTCTTTGATCGTAGCTTGTCCGCGATGGCGGCGCGCAGTTCGGGTATGCCGGACGATGGCGCGTACCGAGTCTTGTTTTCGTCGAGCGCTTGCATCGCCGCTGCCTTAACTGGGTCGGGCGTGTTTGTGTAAGGCTCGCCGCCCTCAAACTGGTAAACGGTCGCACCCTCCTGACGCAGCTTCATTATTCGATTGCGAATGTTGACGATGTCAGAAAAGCCGATGTTGTCGAGACGAGAGGCGAGGCGATAAGCAGTTGGCGTGGTGGTCACAATTGAAAAATACCTTCCGATACGGCAGTCGAGCTCGGGGGAAGGCGGATTATAGCGTGAGGCTCAGAGCGCGTCCACCGAGGCTGCCATCGAGTGAACATGTCGTCAACTCCATGGAGTGCGGCGGCTCGACGCCGCTTTAGTCCGCGGCGGCTTGACGCCGCTCTCTTGAGTAAAGACCTCCTACCCAATCTCCGCGCTTCGACGCCGGTGGGCTGTTCGCCGTAGTTGCGCCATCAAGCCGCCGCATAACAAAGCGGCGTCAAGCCGCCGGAAGCCGCCGCACTCCAAAGGAGATCCCCGCCACCTTAGGGGATACCTTTAAGACTTCGTTTGAACTGATCGCCGCTAAATGTAAGTATTGACACGCTAAAGGGCTGGAAGTAACATGGCGGCTCGCCGAGCTGCTGGCAAACTCGCCATCGTAATTTTCTAGCCCTTAACTTTCGCCAGGAAGAAACTGTTCCGCTCGTTTCTGGATCATGGGTCGTCTTGCCATCGCCATCCCTGAAAAACTCTTCTTTAAGATCGGGGAAGTGTGTGAACTGGCTGGCGTACAGGCCCACGTGCTGCGCTATTGGGAATCCGAGTTTCCCATGCTGGCGCCGCAAAAGAATCGCGCCGGTCAACGCGTCTACCGCAAACGAGACGTCGAGATAGCCCTGCGGATCAAGGAACTGCTTTACGAGGATCAATACACGATTGCCGGGGCCAAGAAGCGGCTGGCAAACGACCTGAGAGCGGGGGGGAAGTTCCGAGTAGTTTCGCCGGATGGGGACGAGGAGTTGATGTCTGACGAAAGTATTTCCTCGCCCCTACTCCCTGTAAGCGAACCCAGGATCGGCCCCGCGCCTGTCAGTCCGGCAGCTCGGACTGCCGAAGATCGGCAAGCCTTGAGGAAAGTAGCCAACGAATTGCGCGAAATCCTCTCACTTCTCGAAGGCACATCGAACACCCCCCACTAGTCTGTAGCACCCTCGCGCTCTACTCGACCAAAAAGGCTGATCGTTTTCAGCCGAGTTTTACGCCTTAGTGAATAGACTCGAAAAAAAGGAGAATGAAATGTCAGAAGATAACGCTAGCCGCATCAACATTGAAGACTTGCCGCAGGCCGAGCAGGAGTTAACTTCCGAAGAAGCTAAAGACGTAAAGGGCGGGATCCTGATTGGGATGTTGCTACCTGCGGTCCAAAAGGTGAGAGAAGGAGCAACCAAGACCACAACCGCGGGAGACAATGTGGTACAGGGAAACCTGATCGGAACTGACTAGCCAGAACCCGACGGCATTTGACAATTAGTTATCAGCGGAGATACTAAGGGGACGTTCGCGGGACGTGGCGCAGCCTGGTAGCGCGCACCCTTGGGGTGGGTGAGGCCCCGAGTTCGAATCTCGGCGTCCCGACCAGTTTGGGCTTTCAATCAGCGATGATTGGAAGCCCTTTTCGTTATTAGCTGGAATCATTGGCCGTGGATGAATGCGGACAAACGCGGATTAGATCAGGAAAGGACTGAAGGTCACGCGCAACCAACACGCCCGGCGCCTGGTTCGTACTGCTTGATCGAATCCGCGCTGGCTCGCGTGAATCTGCGGCTAACTGCTTAGTCCCTGAGATCTGAAATCACGATCTCTGATGTAAGGGTTTTATGAACGGGACACTTGTGCGAGATTTCCTGGAGCCGCGTCAGTTGCTCTTCGCTTAAGTCGCCTTCAAAAGTCACCGAACGTTCGATGCGATGGACGAAGCCTTCCGCCGCTGCGGAACAGTCCTGGCAGTCTTTCGCATGAATCCGATTCTGACGGAGTCGAACGATAACGCGGTCGAGCGGCCATCCTTTCCGTTTCGCGTACAGGTTTGTAGTCATCGAAATGCAACTGCCCAGCGCAGCAAGCAGTAAGGTGTAGGGATCGGGTCCCGCGTCTTCACCGCCTGCTGCCAGCGGCTCGTCAGTGATCAGAGTCTGGTTCTCTCCGTAGCGAACTTCGTTTCGCAAGTTTGAAAGTGATGTCACGATTACGTCGCTCATGGTGGTTTCTCCCGCCAGACTATAAGCCTTTCCGCAGGTCAGGAGCGATAGCTGCTTGCGGTCATCTCTTTTGAACCGCTAAACTCCATCCGCTCCAACTAACTAATTATTTTCACGGATTGATACTTCGATCCGCCAAGGGCAACAATGAAAATTCATGAGTACCAGGGTAAAGAATTGCTCGCCAAGTTTGGCGTGCCGGTGCCGCGAGGCGTCGTAGCTCGGTCAGTCGAAGAGGCTTTTAACGCTGCCAAAGAGCTGGGCACGCCAGTCGTAGTTGTCAAAGCCCAGATTCATGCCGGCGGCCGCGGCAAAGGCGGGGGCGTGAAGCTGGCAAAGAGTCCGGAGGAGGCCCAAAAACTCGCTGGCGAAATCCTGGGTATGAACCTGATCACACATCAGACAGGACCCGAAGGACGCACTGTGCGCGTTTTGTTGATTGAAGAAGGATTGCCGATCGATAAGGAGTTCTATCTTGGCATAGTGCTCGACCGTGCCTCAGGTCGATCGGTATTCATGGCGTCAGCCG
>DATKIS010000341.1:0-6937 GCA_035543975.1 Pyrinomonadaceae bacterium | reverse complement strand
GTCTTATGAAGGCCGCCATTATTCCTTGAACCAATAAGGTGTTTGCTTAGTCCAGGGATTGTTTGGGTAGCGCCGGTGGAGGAAATCATGGGCCGCTTTTGACCATCGCCCAGTCTGCTTATCGGTGCAGCCATAACGAGTAGTGCTGACTGCAAGGTGAAGCGCTTCCGGTACGCGTGGATCCGTCGGGTGCTTCGTTGCCCATTCCAGAACCTGACGGCAAAGATAGTTTGGCGCGGCGCCCAGAGCTGCTAGTGCCGCAAACTCCCTGTCAGCTGTCGCACGCTGCGCAGGTGTCAGGAAGAATGGGATAGGCCTCTGCGGGGCTTGCGCTTCAGGCTCTCCTTCAGTCGTGCCGGGTTCAGACGCAGAGAGTGCTGCTGAACACCACCAATTGTCGCGATAAGAATCCCGTTCGTTAAGCGTGCCCCGGCCAACGCCGGTGTCGACTACGGGCTCCAGGCCCGGAAACTTGAGCCACGCGTAAATAGCCGCGAACTTTTTCGCGCCCGGCTCAACAGCGCCGGCGTACTCGTCAAGCAACGGACTCATCTCCGGAACCATGGTTTTCAACGTCGGGACGAGTGCGGTAGCTGTTTTGACGTCGCCGAGCAGAACTGCCCGGAGCCATGCAGCTTGCGTGACGTCCCGGCGCAGGTGTTCCGCCAATCGGTTATTGGCCGATGCCTGACTTAGTAGACTGACTGGCATTCTTCGATTAAAGACTTCCGCAACGTCAGTATCGAACAGCGGCTTGGCTTGGAACGGCTTACCCTCCTCACCGAGTTCCGCTGCGTCCACCGGAAGTTCTCGATCATCTTCACCCCAACTGAAGCCGGCCGGCATGCGCTGCGCGTAAGTCAGCAAATCGTCGAGACTGGTCGCTACCGTCATGCGTTGTTCTTGCAACAGATTCAAGGACGAGAGATTGAAGTGTGAGCGGTGTTGCTTTAACAGGTCATCAAGCTTTGTCCGGGCAACGACAGCCCGGCCAGCGGCGATGTCGAGACGCACGCTCAGGAACGCAGCTGTGGCAAAAGCGGGTGACGAAGGTGGGATTTTGGCAGCGGCATCCTGCAGGGCGGCGGCCTTCGCGTGTCCCGCTTGAACTTTCGAGAGCGCGGCGAGCAGCCAGGGCACCGACGAGGTTGCCTGCCAACGGGTCAACGCATAGTCCAGCGTTTCCGCCTTGTCGGACTGAAAAGTAACGAGCCAGTCAGTCAAATCATCGCCATGCAAGACGGCGGGTGAAGTAGCGCCGCCTTGATGGTGCGCTTCCCCGTCACCTGCAAACTGATCCAGCAGAATGGTGTAATCCCACAGGTCCTGTTTCAAAGTCTCGGCTTCAGGTTTACTTGCCAGCATCAGGCCCAGCTCGCCCAGTTTCTCCTCCGGATGCAAGCGAATGCGTGCGATGTTCAGCAATCGTTTGACGGCAGCGTGCGTTGGATTTGATGGCGGAAAGCTTAGGATCTTGCTCAGTCGCTGCTCCGCCTCGGCGAGAGACGCCTGCTTCGTCTCGGCCGGGCCAAGACTGGCTTTACGTATCAGGGCACGGGCCACGAGATAAGGGGCAGCTCCGCGCCAGGGCGACTTTCCGTCGGCGGCAATCGACTCAAATTGGCTTTTGGAAAGTTCGAAGTTGCCGGCGTAGAAATTGGCCGAGGCGATTTGATAGTCCCGGTCGGCCCTGAGTAACGCATCAGCCTCTGACGGCAAGGCTGCGGGAATGTGTTGTCCTTCAGAACAATTGGCAAAGACCTGATCCTGGGCCTCGACCCATTGTTTGGTCGCAGCGCTTTCAGGACCGAACTTCTTAATTCGCGCGCCGAGCGTGGTCGCGGCGTTTTCAAAAGCGTCCTGCTGGCAGTTTATGAAGGTTTCATAATCGTTTGGTTTTTCCCGGCTGCGGTAAACGTCAATCCCTGGTGGCGTCCCGGCAATGACTTTCTGTCTGGCATCGAGCCACGTCTTAATCCAGCCGAGGTCATCGGGTCCTCCCCGATGCTCCAAACGGTCACGCCAGAGTTCGACGACGGCGGCCTGTTCTGCCGGACTAAACCTTCCGCCATTGAAGTATTTGTAAGCGACGTAGAGATACGACCGCGCATACGAGGGGCGCACGACTCCAATTTCGCCAGCCGCAAACTTCTCGAGCGGGAATTCCGGGTGAACCCGGAACGCAAAGATGGCCCCCAGGGAGAACGGTCCGCACGCAAACGCCAGTGGCGCCTGAAATAGGGTTACGGCTAATAAGGCAAGCGCCAATACTAATCGGCGACGATTGCGACTCATCTGCGGGTCTCCTTCATAACTTGGTTGACCTGGCTAGGTGACCAGCTGGTCGGATTAAAAACATATACCCGCTCCACCCGCGGAAGCTGGGCGACCGGCTCATCAATGGAAATTCCCGCGCTGGCCTGGCAAAGCTTTGCGTTGAATCTTTCTCCAGCCGCCAGCTGGGAAAGAAACTGCTTCCGCTCGACGCCCATGCGAAACAACATCGGCACTGCTTCATCGATGGGAAGGCCATCCAGCCAGTTATCGCCTTTGCACCATGAAGCGAGGGCGGTGATTGAAAGTAAGGTCGATTGCGGCAGTCTGGCTCGCAGCTCGGTCAACAGCGAACGGTAGAAGTCGCGCTCGCTGGTGGTAGCGTCGAAGTCAACCTGGACCATTGCCACATTCGGGAGGCGCGAAGCCTCAGACACTTCCAGCGCCGCCTCGTTAACTTGTTGAGCTGATAGCACTGGTGGCTCGGCCCGTTCAGACTCGATACGAACGACGGCTATGACTTGCGCTCCGGGGGGAACCGACAATGGTTGAAGTCGCGGGCGACTGACGACCCGGTCGCCCCGGAGATAGATTGTCTTCGCCAGAAACGCGACCCCCGTTGCTTGCGGGTCGAGATAGTCAAGCTTCTCGGGTCTTTCCCAGGCCCACAGAATGGTGTCCGGGAGACCCGTCAAACGGTTGGGAGAATAGCTGTGATTAAAGCCGCGTGAATATCCAGCCGCGAAATAAGCTCCGACTAGAAGCAGGGAAGCAACCGTTAGAACAACGAGTCTAAATCGCGATAGTTTTATGGGTAGTGTGGGCATGTACAAAGGCGTGGCGGAGTTTACCCTAGCTGAACCTCGAAGTGTTTGACAAAGTTCAGAAGTCTGACAGAGTCCCTCACGTTTGCTATACTCTGCGAAACTGAATGGTCATTCATTTTATGCTTAGGTCCGACACACTTTGAAGCGGTCGACCGCGGTAGCGAGTCAATGACCAACGAGACGACAAACTGAAGTGTGTCGGACATTCTGATTGAGGACAAGTGATGGAACGTGAAACTCTGGAGATGGACGTGGTGTTCGTAGGCGCTGGTCCCGCCAACCTGAGCGGCGCCTTTCACCTTACGCGACTGATCAAAGAACACAATGAGGGTGTCGCAAACGGTAAGCGACCGGGCGAGGCGCTGGGCGACATTGAAATCGGCGTAATCGAGAAAGGCGCCGCGGTTGGATCGCATATCCTGTCAGGCGCCGTAATGGATCCGCGGGCCTTGCGAGAGTTGATGCCTGACTTCGTCGAACAGGGTGCGCCCCTTGAATCTCCGGTCAATGAAGACTATTTCCTCTACCTGACCAAAAACCGCGCCATCCGTTCTCCCATCACGCCACCCCCGCTTAAGAACCATGGTTATTACATTGTGTCGCTGAATCGACTAACCGCCTGGCTGGGAGAGAAGTGTGAAGAGGTTGGCGTGAACGTCTTTCCCGAATTTCCCGGGGCCGATCTGCTCTACGATGAATCTGACGCGGTCATCGGCGTGCGCACGGGCGACAAGGGTATTGATAAGGAAGGGAAGCGAAAACCCAACTTTGAACCCGGCGTGGATCTGCATGCGAAGGTTACCGTCCTCGGCGAAGGGCCACGTGGATCACTTACGAAACAGTTGGTACAGCGCCTGGGTCTGGATGAGGGGAGGGAGCCTCAAGTCTACAGCATAGGGGTCAAGGAGCTTTGGGAGTTGCCGGACGATCGTTATCCCGCCGGGCGTGTCACCCACACCCTTGGATTTCCCTCAGACTCGAGCACCTACGGCGGTGGCTGGATCTACGGACTCCAAAACCGCATCTTAAACCTTGGCTATGTCACGGGACTCGACTACAAGGACCCTTTGCTGGATCCGCACGCGGAGTTTCAGAGATTCAAGCAGCATCCATACGTCAGCCGGTTGCTCGAAGGCGGAAAGATGATCCGCTATGGAGCCAAGACGATTGCCGCCGGTGGTTACTTTGCCATGCCGCAACTCTACGCGGACGGCGTGCTGCTGGTTGGTGATTGCGCCGGCTTCCTAAACTCTCAGCGGCTGAAAGGCATCCATTCCGCCATCAAGAGCGGCATGCTGGCAGCGGAGACCATCTTTGAGGCGCTCGTCGCCGGAGACTACTCCTCGAAGCAGTTGCAGCGTTATGAGCAACTCGTAAACGATAGCTGGATTATTCCTGAGTTAAAGAAGGTCAGAAACTTCCACGCCGGATTTAAGCACGGCCGGTGGCTGGGGATAGTCAATACCGGTTTTCAATTTATTACCGGCGGCAGGTCCTGGGGAATATTCGACCGGGCCAAGGCTACGGCCGGTCATGAGGAAATGAAGAAACTGTCTGCCTACGGATACCGGGGCGACAATATCGAGCAACGCTACGAGGGCCTCCGGTTTGACGGCAAGATCGCTTTTAACAAGTTGACGGATGTCTACCACGCAGCGGTAGGTCATAGTGAAGACCAACCCAGTCATCTCCACGTGCTGGATACCAACATCTGCGCGACGCGTTGTGCGGAAGAGTATGGCAACCCCTGCCAGCGCTTCTGTCCGGCAGCGGTTTACGAAATGGTTGACGATGGCGCCAGTGGAAAACGAAAACTGCAGATCAACTTTTCAAACTGCGTCCACTGCAAGACGTGCGACATCATGGATCCGTATCAGATTATTAATTGGGTGACTCCCGAAGGGGGCGGCGGTCCGGACTATAAGGGACTGTGAAGACGGCCCACCTTGGTTTCACCGACGGCCCGGATTTATTCTACGGCCCCGTCGTCATCGGTCCTCGAGAAGTTGACTCGGCCACGCATCACCTCTTCCAGGGCGATACGAGTGTTCTTATGTTTCACCGTGTCGATGTCGATGCGGGGTCGGGCGCCGCGCTGAAGCTGCTTACTTCTCTTGGCGGCCAGGATAATCAGGCGATACTTCGAATCGATTTGAGGCGCCGGGGTTGCGTCCGCGATCTCTTCGGTCTCTTTGGTTGGGGTCATTATCAAGTTTGCTCCTTACCTCATTGAAGGTTCAAATGGAATTTTTCATTTCGCTTGTAGTAAACGCCTCGACAACGTGTTTCACTCTCGGCCCCTGCCGGTGAATTCGCGCTCTTTCCGCGTGGACGATCGCGGTCAACTGATCGGCGGCGCGTTCCACATCGTCGTTGATAATCAAGTACTGGAAGGCGGAGTGGTCTTTCAACTCAGTCGGCGCATTGCGCAGCCGCAGATCAAGCTCTTCCGGAGAGTCAGTGCCTCGATCCAGCAGGCGCTGCCTCAATACCTCAAATGACGGCGGTAGAATGAACACGCTAACCGAATCGGGAACCAGCTCTCGAATGCTGGCTGCACCCTGAACGTCTACTTCAAGCACGATGTCCCGTCCATGAGATATCTCATGGAGGACCTGCTCGCGGCTCGTTCCATAAAGCTTGCCATGGACATGGGCCCATTCGAGAAACTCGTCCTCGGCCACCATCTGCTCGAATTTCTCACGCTCGACAAAGAAGTATTCGCGGCCGTCGATCTCGCCATTCCTGGGAGTTCGGGTGGTAAAGGAAACAGAATAGCTAAGGTTTGTTACCTTATTCAACATTCGCCGAATCAGCGTCCCCTTGCCACCGCCGGAAGGCGAACTGACGACAAACAAAATGCCGCGTCCTTCGTCTTGCGGCTGTTCGAGCGGCGCAGGCGCCGCCACCTCTGCCTGGTTTGAGTCACTCAACATTCTGGACCTGTTCGCGAAGCTTCTCTACTTCGGCTTTGATCGCTAAGGCAGCCTCTTTAATACCCATGTCGGTAGATTTGGACAAGGTTGTATTGGCTTCCCGGTTAAGCTCCTGAAGCAAGAAATCGAGCATCTTGCCGGACTCGGTGGTGGAGTTTAAGGCATCCCGAAACTGTGAGAGGTGACTACGGAGCCGGACCATCTCTTCGCTGACGTCGCTGCGATCTGACAGATACGCAACTTCCTGGGCCAGCCTGGCCGGGTCAACCTCGACCAACTGACCGTTGCGATTCAACAATTCTCCAATTCGCTTTTGCAGTCGCGCCCGATAAGCGTCCACCAGACCGGCGGCCGCGTTTTCTATAGTTGGTACGAGCGTGTCTATCCGGTCGATTCGTTCAGTCATCTCGAGACGCAACGTCTCGCCTTCCTGCGCGCGCATCCGTTCGAGCTCGTCCAGGCCCTGCGCCAGCGCCTTCTCGATCCCCGCCACTACCTCATCGCTCAATCCATCTCGAGACGGTTGAAGCGCTCCCGGGAGTCGAGCCAGCGCATTGATATCGAGATCACCGACGAGATTAAACTCCTTCTGCATTTCGCGGAGGGCGTTAACGTAGCCGGCAATCAACGGGCGGTTTAACTCGTAGGCCGTCTGCGACGTCTTCTCGAAATTGACTGTTACATCAACCCGACCGCGCGAGAGCCGGGATCCAATTTGCCGTTTGATAACCGGCTCTAACGACGACAACTCGCCGCTAAGCCTGAGATGAATGTCGAGAAAGCGATTGTTAACGGTCTTCAAATCAACGGACACTGAAAAGTGCTCGCCATCCGCCGCCCCACGCCCGTATCCGGTCATTGATTTCATAAGTTTAAGAACTGTCCTTTGAGCTTCGTACT
>DATKIS010000340.1:0-7782 GCA_035543975.1 Pyrinomonadaceae bacterium | reverse complement strand
CAGAGGGTGATGGCAAGGCGGCCCGTAAAAAACGACCGCGAATACTTGCGATCACGACCGACTGCTGCACCGGATGCGCCGGCTCGCCCGCGTGCATCGAATACTGTCCGATTGAAGCCTGCATGTTCTGGGTGCCCGATGAAGATCATCCTCCCTTCGGTCGCATCGAAGTAGATCCCTATCTCTGCATTGGCTGTCAGAAATGTATCAGCAAAGGACCTGACGGCGCATTTCTCGATGGCTGTCCCTGGGACGCGATTGAGATGGTCCCGACTGATGACTGGGAAGCCGTGCACGGGATTACGCTGCCTGACCTCCCGCCGGCGCCACCCATAGCCTAAGCTTAAGCTCTAAACCCAGATTTTCCATTCATCATTTTCCATTTCTCATTTGTCATTGTTTTTCTGTTCATCGTCTGCTTTTCTTTAATGAAAACTGACAAATGGAAAATGATGAATGGAAAATCGTGTCTTCTGGCATTGCTCAGCTGTTTTCAAACTACTTGCCACGACTCCTAATCGCTTTCGCGGTCAGCGCTGCCTGTTCCCTAACGCGGCCCGAGACGGACGGCCCTCCCTGTTGATACCGTTCGACCGTGGCCAGGTCAGACACGTTACCCACCAGCGCCAGCCCTCGTAGTGCTTCCCAGACACTTCCCTCGTCCGAGTTAATGGTCAACAGTATTGCTCCCGGCGAAACCTGCGAACCACTCGGAGCAATCAGCTTCTCAACCTTTCCGGGCAATGGCGATCTTACTTCCATCGTCTTCTGATCAGACTGCGTAATCCGGCCCACCAGTGTCCCCCGCGCTAGTTGCGAGCCTTCCTTGAGCGTGCTCGCCACGGTACCTGCGCTGGCAGCTTTTAACTCATACGGGTTGAGCGTGGCCACTAATTCCTCGCGCCCGCTGGGATCGTTGAACCTCACGAGCGCCAACGCTGCATTCCGCCGCACAATCGGTTCCGGATCCTTTACCAACCTCAGCAGCGCCTGATGGAATTCTTCCGACTTGTTATCGAAGCCCATCAGCCAGGCGGCAGTTAAACGAAACTCAGTCTCGGGATTGCCGGTCAGATTAACAATCTGTGGATACCACTGCTTGGCGGTAGGGTCGCCTCGTTCAATCCGTTGCTGAATCTGCAGCAACGCATGCTGGACGTGGCGGGGGCGCTTCTCGTCAACCAGATACTGTGAAATATCCGCGTCGGAAAGGCCCCGGCCAAACCAGGTGAAATACCAGGCCAGGAAGGACCCGATAACAAAGAGGATGGCGAGAATCAGAATCGGGCCAGACGCTCGGAGACGATTCGCCGCGGGAACGGCGGCTGTCACCTCAGGAGTGTTGCCGTGGTCTGTCATGAATTACTAACTCGAGCTTCTATATAGCGGAACCGCACAAACGAACGACGAATTCCACGAAAGTTCACAAAGCCTTTAGTCTTAAATTTGAGGTCTCAGATCTGAGAGCCCAGACTCGTGTGATTTAGTGGATCGTTTTCTCGACTTTCTCACATCGAAGGCGGCGTCGGATAAAAGTGGTAAAGCATCAAATAAACGATCACGCCGGTCACCGAAACATAAAGCCATAGCGGCAGCGTCCAGCGCGCGATTCTTTTGTGTCGAATGAAATCGCCTCGCGCAGCCCGGTAAAGTGTAATGAGAATCAGAGGAACGATAACCACGGCCAGAATTACGTGGCTGATAAGAACCGCGAAATAGAATGGTCTGACGATCCCCTGGCCGAGGAAGCGCGTGTCGCCATGGTAATAGTGATAGGTCAGATACGAAATCAGAAACAAGGTTGAAGTCAGGAACGCCGCGACCTGGCACTTCCTATGAGCGTCAACCCGCTGCGCCCGGATAAAACGATAGCCGGTTATCAGTAAGACAGCACTGGTCGTGTTTAGGATTGCGTTAACGTGGGGGAGATAGGAAATGAATTCAGGCATTTGGTAAGACAAAGAAAGTGATGAGTCATGAGTGATGAGTTATGAGTGCAATATCAGCGCTAGCTAGGTCGCTTACTCATCACTCATCACTCATGACTCATGACTCATCACTTATTATTACGGCGTTAGACCCTTTCGCAGTCAGGGAGTAGAAATCATTCCCGAGTTCTTCAAGCAGTCCGTCCTTAACCAGCTGCTCGATGATATCGAAAACTCGCGTGCGCGCGTCAGGATCGTTTCCACCCGCTTCAAAGAGGGTGTGCAAATCGAGCGCATCTTTCCGCCAGTGCGCAAAGCTACCCAAAACTCTTTTGGTTAAATCGTCCACGATGGGTGAAGGATCAGGAGTCCTTTGGTGGCTTAGGACTCATATTGGCAACCATGGACTTTACATCGGCGGGCATAGCGCGCCCTTTCGCATCAAGCAAAGGCGGCCCCGAGGCGGTGGCCAGAGATCCAGTCGCTGCTTTCTTCTGCAATCGCTTGGCAAACGGTATTGGAAGTTTCCCTTCATCTTTGAGGTACAGGAGGGGAATGAACATGAAGACCAGGGCCATTACCATGCAGACCGAAATGATGAATAGATTGTCGATACTAATTAGTGGAGGGAAGAACAATGCGGTGTAGACCGCGAAAGCAATAAAAGCCAGCGCCGCCAGTACACTGAGGAGATTGAGTGATTTCGCTTCTTTGCTCATTGTAGCCTCTTCGAGCGACCTCTAGTCAGAACCACCTGCGTAAGCGGGTGGCACGCCCTGACAATTGCGGCGACACAATAAATCCATCCCACCCGCGAACGCAGGTGGTTCTGCCTAATGCTTAGCCTTGCCTGCTGGGGCAACCCGCTGCGACATCTCCTCATAGCCGCACCTTTCACACTGCCAAATCGGAAAGAGTCCACCAGGATCGGCTCCCTGATAAACTGCGCGGTCCGAAGGGATAATCTTACCTTCACAAACCGGGCACACCCGACCTCTTGTAGTGCGCTTCTCAACGTCGATGCGTAGGAGATTCTCGTCCGCCATATTGCGTCCTTAATACGGAGTCGGCCTAACCCACGCCTATTCGTTGGGCTCGTCTTCTGAGTTGCGAAACCGCTTCAGCGCTATGAAGATTGAACAGAATATGGTGACCGGCGGCACCAGGAGCACTAACACCCCAATGTTGAAATTTCGAACGAACGCGGCGTTGTTTGCACTCGTTAACGCTGTCCGACACATAGAGCATTGGCCAAATGCAGCGGCGCTCAGCGCTAACACAACCATCCCCGCCAACATGACCATGGCGGCTGTTCGTCTAAAGCCTGACTTCATCAATGTTCCTCTGCTGCTGCTGGGGCAACCGGCGGGGCCTCCTTAAACTTATAGCGCAAGCCGGAAGATCTGAAGCTATCCGGAAACACTACGAACATAAGACAAATGCATACTACCAGCATCGGCACAATGGTTAGAATCAAACTCAGCCGCTCAAACTTCAGATGCATGAAGTAAGCGACAATCAGAGCCGCCTTGATGATGGACAGCCCCAACAATATCGTCAACATGATCATGAGCGACATTGGCTTGTAAGCAAGGAATATTTCTATCAACGTCAGCACGACCAGCCAAACCCAGATCGATGTGAACAATTTGTTACTGCCGGCAAAGTGCTCTTCGGTGTGTTCGCTCATTCTCGATTCCTCCGCTTGGTTTGGAGTACGGCGGCTCGACGCCGCTTTGGCCTGTCGCGGTTTGATGCGACGGTCGGTCGATTAAAGTACTCAAGAGCAGCGTCCAACCGCCGCTTTCCAAATTTGCTACTTAGCCAAATGTCCACCAACATCGACTGACATGATGTAAATCAGCGGGAATACAAACATCCAGACTAGATCGACGAAGTGCCAGTACAATCCGCTGATTTCAATGTCCTCGTGACTCGCCTTTTTGACCCGCGCCGCTATCACCACGAGATAAATAATACCGGTAGTGACGTGGAACATGTGCAAGCCGGTGATTGCATAGAAGGTCGCGCCAAACGCCGGGGACGGCATCTGCCCATCGGTGGTTGTAAACGTTGTCACCCAATGCGCCGGCAGACTAAACGGTCGCAGTCCCTCATGGTAAAGGTGACTCCATTCTATGAGGTGCAGCACCACGAACGCCGCGCCAAACACCATTGTTGCCAGTATCCATTTGCGGGCCGCCGCTTTATCGCCGCGGCTCGAGGCTGACACTCCGAAGACCATCGTCAGGCTGGACGAAAGCAGGCAGAAGGTCATGATCGACGAGAACACGATGCTGGGGTAAAACGGAAAGGGTGTCGGCCAAACATTCGACGCACGCAGATAGCTATAACCGATCAGCAGCGCGGTGAATGTTAATGAGTCGGAAACAATGAACAACCACATTCCGAGCTTGCGATGACCAACGCGATATGGGTGAACGCCGCCATCCCAATCGTCCGCCGGAAAATGTACTGCGCGTGCTTCAGTACTCACCTGTCACCTCCAGAAGAATAGAAGTACGAATAGGTAGAGCCACAAAACATCCATGAAATGCCAGTAGAGCGTAACGGCATCGGCCGCTCCCTGCCGCTTAACGACCGCCAGCTCCCCTTCCCCGCCCGGGCGAGTGCGCAGAGAGAGGTAGACTAACGACATCAATCCACCCAGCAAGTGCACTCCGTGGGTAGCAGTTAAGAGATAGAAGAACGAACTGTGAGGATTACTTGAAACGTAGACGCCCTGGCCCACGAGTTGTTTCCAGGCAATCAGCTGGGAAACCAGGAACCCGAGGCCTAAAGTGGCCGTAACCATTAGCCAGCGGCGATGAAGACTGACCGCCGTCGCTTTCAGTTTGCGCCTGGCCGTCTCCAGGGTGAGACTGCTCACCAGAATCAGCGCGGTACTCAACAGCAGGATCCGCGGCATCTTCAGCGGCTGCCAGTCGCTGGCCGAAGCAGAGCGCACAATGTAGGCACTGGTCAGCGCGGTGAACATCATTAGAATCGCGGCCAGAGCCACCCACATTCCGATGCGATACCGGCTGGCCGTGGAGTTCAGGGTGGGAAATCCGGAGTCGTGGCCGTTGCGCTTACGCGCGCCATTACCACTCGGCCCCCGGGGTCCGGGTCCGCTCCCAATTCCTTTCTTTATTAGTGGCCTAGTGCTTGTGACCGTTGTGGCCATTCCCGCTTGCTCCTTTATCCACTTCACCTGGGTCGGCTTCAGTTTGCATCACAAAATCATTCGGCGCGCCCGGCACGGCAAACTCGTATGGGCCACGATAGACAGTCGGCAGCACGCCGGCGAAATTGTCGTGGGGAGGTGGACTGTCTGTAATCCACTCGAGCGTAGTCGCCCCCCAGGGATTGGCGCCGGCTTTCTTACCTTTGAAAATGCTCCAGAACAAATTGAAATAAAAGATGAACTGGACCAGCACCGTAAAGATCGCGGCAATTGAAACAAACACGACCAGCGGGTGCAGCGACTCGAGGAATTTATACTCGGTAAACTGAGCATAGCGCCGCGGCATGCCCGCAATACCCATGGTGTGCATGGGAACGAAGATGCAATAAACGCCGACGAAAGTGACCCAGAAATGCAGCTTGCCCAGACGTTCACTCATGAGGCGGCCAAACATTTTGGGGAACCAGAAGTAGGTGCCAGCGAACATGCCGAAGATGGAGGCGACGCCCATCACCAGATGGAAGTGTGCGGTCACAAAGTAAGTATCGTGCATCGGCAGATCGAGCGAAGTCTGGCCCAGAACCAACCCGGTAATGCCGCCGGCGACAAACAGCGAAACAAAACCGATAGCGAACAACATCGCCGTGGTGAATTGGATTCTGCCGCCCCAGAGCGTGCCCAGCCAGTTAAACGTCTTGACCGCTGAGGGCACACCGATCGATAGGGTCAGGATGGAGAAAGTCATCGCCGAGTAGGGACTCATACCGCTGATGAACATGTGGTGTCCCCAGACGAAGAAGCCCAACAGCCCGATGGCAAAGATGGCGAACACCATGGCGCGATAGCCGAAGACAGGCTTGCGCGCGAAGGTGGCCAGGATGTGGGAAGTCGCACCCATTCCCGGCAGGATGGCAATGTAGACTTCGGGGTGACCAAAGAACCAAAACAGATGCTGCCAGAGGATCGGTGAGCCGCCGGTGTGGAGGGGAAAGTTTGGCGACGATCCGGACAAGACGCCGGTTAAGTAGAGTCCGCCGGGAATAAAGAAGCTGGTGCCGGCCAGGCGATCGAGCAGTAACAGAATCCCGGCGCCGAGCAGGACCGGGAAAGAAAGTAGGGCAAGGACCGCGGTCGTAAACCAGGCCCAGCACGTCAAAGGCATCCGCATCAGCGACATTCCCCTGGTGCGCATGTTGAGCAAGGTAGTTATGAAGTTAAGCGCGCCCAGCAATGAACCAACACAGAAGATCGCGATACTTATGATCCACAGGTCCATGCCCATGCCTTGCCCGGGTCCGGCATTAGCCAGGGCACTGAGTGGTGGATAACCGGTCCATCCTCCAATTGGCCCCACCGTAGACTCGGAGCCAGAAAAGAATATCGCCGCCAGAATGACGATAAACCCGACTAAGGTCACCCAAAACGACAGCATGTTGAGGTATGGGAATGCCATGTCTTCGGCGCCGATTTGAATGGGAAGGAAGTAGTTTCCAAACCCTCCCTGGGGCGCCGTCGTGAGGACGAAGAAGACCATGATGGTCCCATGCATCGTAACCAGCGAAAGGTAAAACTCCGGACTCATTACGCCATTTGGCGCTCCACCTGGAAACAGCGTCCCGAGGATCGGCCAATTGGTACCTGGCCAGGACAGATTCATCCGCATCAGCACCGACATGGTCATGCCCACGAGCACGGCCGCGAGCGCCAGCATGATGTACTGAATGCCGATCACCTTGTGATCTATGCTGAAGATGTACTTACGAATGAAACTGGTTGGCGCCGGATGACGGTGCACTGCTTCGTGCGTTTCAGCTGACATCTCTGAATCTCCTAAGGGTTAGGCTGAATCAACAATCCAGGAACGTTTTACTGCTCGTAAGTCGGTAATGGATATTTAGCCAACAGCTCGGTCATGCGCGCCTGAAATTCTTCCTGCGGCAGCGCCATCAAAGATTTGTGCTCATCCTCAGGTAAGACCAGCATGTAACTTCTCATCTTGAAATGAAGTTGGCCGCAGAGTTCGGCACAGGCTAGCTCATACTTGCCGGGCGTGACCGCGGTGAAGTGAACGTTAATAGCCATTCCGGGGACGAGGTCCTGTTTGAATCTAAGTTGCGGGACCCAGAAGTTGTGCGTGACATCCTTGGAACGGAGAATTAACTCAACCGGGCGTCCCTGCGGTATGGCGATCACGCTGTGGGTCGCATCGTCTTTGGCGTTGGGGTCACTCTCGTCGAGGCCGATGAAGTTGAGCGCCGAATCGTCAATGAGGTTTGGGTCGGTGCGGCCGAAAACTCCGTCTTTCCCGGTGTAGTGGAAATTCCATTGAAACTGCTGGGCCACCACCTCAACCTTAAAGGCGCCCTCGGGAGCTTTGTTAAAGTGGAGCGAGGCCCAAACGCTCTGGCCCATGATGCCCAACCCGATAAAGATCACGGCGGTGACAATGGTCCACACCACCTCCAGCCGATTGCTCCCGTGGGAGTAAAGCGCCCGGTCCTGCTGGCCACGGTCACGATATTTCCAGACCATGTAGCCAAGGCCAACCTGGGCCGCAGTGAACGACAGACCCACTACGATGATGGTCAGCATAAACTGACGATCGATGGCCGGTGCGTGTTCGGAGATGGAGGTCGGAAACCACCACTTCTTAACAAAAAAGAGACT
>DATKIS010000339.1:0-3546 GCA_035543975.1 Pyrinomonadaceae bacterium | reverse complement strand
TCCGCTCGAAAGAATTGAAACGCCTGGCGCGCAGCTTGATTGGCGCGTTGAAGAATGAAGCTGAGCAAAGACAAACGCTCGCTAATCTACAACGACTTTCTAACTCTGGGTGGAATTCCCCCTGAAGTGTTTGAGTATCGGCTGGGCAATCGTTCGGCGCTCGACTGGATCATCGATCAGTATCAAGTCAGCACCGACAAACGCAGCAGCATTACCAATGACCCCAACCGCGCCGACGATCCCGAATACATCGTCCGCCTAATCGGGCAGATAATCACGGTGAGCTTAGAGACTGTCAAGTCTACTCAGTCGTTGAAAGATAGGTCTCTGCTGTCTGAAAAAGGTTAAGGTTGTCTCGTTCGCCTTCAGCCACGTCTCAATACTTGCGGACCGACCACGCCTCACGCCTCGATTCGCACCACTTCGCCAGACTTGATTATCTCAAGCGCGGCCAGCGCGCGAGGCATCAACGGCTTCAGTCGCGCGAAGCTGTTTCTTCTGGCCGCGAGAATAAGGATCGCGATGAGTAAACCGTCAAGATTCTGTTGATACGGAATGTTCTGATCCAGCGCCTTGTCTCAATAAGTATGCTCAGTCAACAACTGCTTCGGAGATTGGTCACATTATCGCTAGGGTTTGCGCGGCCGCTTCTGGCGAGCCTTTGGGGGCTTAATGGGGTTCAAGCTTTTTACAAAATAAGTGGCTTTTCCCTCCTCGACGACACATTGATCTTCATGAGATTCATACCCATCCAGCGTGAGTTTCAACCGATAAGTACCCGGTGTTTCCCACCTTACATGTTCCGTCTTGTCAGGGAGAATTTTGCCGTCAATCACAATCAGAGCACCATATGGAGAAGACTTGATAACAAGCTTGCCGAATCCGCTCACCAAACTAATGAGTTGTTTTGGGGTCAGAGCTGCCGAGGGTTTTAGCTGGGTGATGCGCAATTGCTTCCAGCCGTACATGGTTGCCTCATAGGCTTCACTATTGCCAAAGCCTCTGTCAAAGAAAACATCTCGCAACTCAATTGCAGACTCAGTGACAACCGGGACATCGGCCAGAAGCGTTTCAGGGTTCACGTCAGGACACGCCTCCTGAATGTCATCAATCGTGTCTCGAATCATCGATTGAAGGGGGTTAGGATAACTAGCATGTCTCGGCGCTCTTCTCGCCGGCCTTGCCGACTTTCCCCTGCTTCGTTGTCCAAAGCTTATCCCGATTGTGAGCATGAGGATGATAACAACCAAGATCGGAATCAGTTTCGCAAATCTCATGGTTTGTTTTTCTTTCTTGTGAGGTTATGTGCGCTGAAGAAAGTGAGAGCTACCAACACCATGCCGACGACCAGGTACTCAAGCTGGTTGCTCAGCAAAAAACTGACGTTTTGATCCGTGATGTCGGGGACCGAAGGACGGGTCGGGTCGTAAAGTTTTCCGGCAAGGAAATAGAGATACGAAACTTCATTGAAGAACAGGAGATGTGAAACGAACGACAGGAGCAGCAACAAAACCGCCAATATGAACATGATGAGTTCAGGTAGTTTCCCCAATACGAGATGGGCCTCGTTATCTCTTGCGATCATTAGTCCGGCTAAGGCTGCACTGAGCAGGAGAGTAACCTGGAATAGGTTGTTTGAGAGATTCAGCTTGGCCTGCATTCCTCCATCCGTAAGGTCATTGTAGGGCCTATCAGGCAGTGTTATTTTTTGCTCATCGAAATTCTTACTGATGACTTCATACTCTCTGATGGACAAGCCGGGCGTAGTGAGATATCGATTGGTCTTAAGCGTAACCATCCAGATAAATCCTACTGACGAAGCAACTACAATTAGACCGCGTAACCAGACCATGGAGATCTCCCTAAATACGCCCATCGGGTAAGGAACTTGGATCGCTCTCGTGAAGAGCACATTGCCGGGCGTGCCAGATACCCTCGTGACTGCTCGAAAAGCCTCAAAACTTGCCGTAGGAATCCCAAATCTCGCCCATGAAGAAGCGGCCGAAGTCGGCGAGGACTTTCGCGCTCTCGATCGCTCCCGACGTGTTGGTCGCACGGAACGTGGGGATGAGTCCCATCAGCTGCTCGCGCTTGATATAGATAACGCCGGCGCCGACAACGGGGCCGGTGGCGTCAGTTCCTTTGTGCAACAACGAGAAGAGTGTGGTGATGTCGGCCCACATGTCGAAACCCGGGTCGTCGTGGACGCGCTTCTTGCCGGCGAAGTAATACTGCTCGCCGTTGGCTTCGAAGGCTGCTTCATAGACAAAGTATTTCGTCTTGGGTTCCTCCCCCTTGCGGAAGAGATTAAAGATCGCACTCGACGCCGAAAGGTTCATTCCCAGTGGAGGGAAGTCGATGCGAGCGGTGATTGGTGTCGAGTGGTCGGGATCTTCCATGAAGCGGTAGATGTCGTGAATGTCGATCTCGCAATGGATCGACAACTTAGTGCCGGCGGCATCGCCCTTCTTCTCGCCGGCGCGCGGGTCGGTTTCCCCGAGTGAGAATCCGCCGGTCATGGTCTCGCGAAAGCTAACGCCTGGTTTGTTATCTGCAGTCATCATTAATGTCTCCGGTTGAAGCGGGAGGCCATCGGGACTCGCCTCGCGCAGGTAATGTTTAGCATCGGCGTAACCCAAATTGATCAGGCCGGCAGTGGTGATGTGATTCAGAAACAGCTCCGGGTCGAGCGGAAGTGGCCGGCGCGGCTTGATCACATGCACCTTAATGGGTCGCGTGTGTCCGTAGGGTGTTTCACCTTTACTGATCCGATCGTTGATTTCGGCAATGCGTTCGAATTCGTCGATAAGTGAACCACAGGCACTCATCTCGATCATGTGCACATACTGATTGAAGAACCCCATCTTGTATTCGGGAGTGTTGTTTATTATCCACAGCACCCACAGTTCTTCAGCACCTCGACGCACCGCCTCAATCAGGTTCGCGTCCTTCAGCCAAACCGAGTCTGTGTACCAGTCGTCGCCCTTGCGGATCGCCGGCATGAAGATTGGCAATGACATTCCGGCGATGATGAAATCGAGGTCGACGCGATCGTGAGGAATCGCTTCGTTCGTCTTGCGGGTGAAGTTGCAGACGTTGAAGGTGCCGGTCATACCGGTGGCCGCATTGATCTTATTCACGTCGATGCCGAGATGGGGAAACATCTTGTTGATGATTCCATCGGCGTCGCACATGGCCATCATGTCCTGCCCCTTCAGGTATTCGTGGAAAGGCATGGGCGAGACGGCCTCCATTACTTTCAGTGAGCGCCAGCGATTGCACATGTCCACGGGCGTCACTCCCGAGAGAACCATGGCGGTGTTGATGATGCCACCCGAGGTGCCGTCCACGTGGCTGAATCTCAACCCGGCCTCTTCCAGCGCTCGCAGAACCCCCGCGTGATAAGCAACGCGCATCCCGCCCCCCGCGAGAATCAGAGCGCGTTTTGGTCCCGCATAGTGTTCACGTGGTGCGAGCGCTGGTGTGTGAGTTAGAGCATTGGCCATGAGTTCACTGGAGCCTCAGGAAAATCAGGTTAATTGAGGT
>DATKIS010000338.1:0-4515 GCA_035543975.1 Pyrinomonadaceae bacterium | reverse complement strand
CGAACGATGACCAGATTTAGTTCGGGATAGCGGCAGGGCACGTTTGGCAGGGCCCGGATGGGACGCATGTTGGCGTAAAGGTCGAGCGCCTTACGCAAGCCAACATTGACGGAAGTGAAGCCTTTGCCGATGGGTGTGGTGACTGGACCTTTAAGGGCGACCTTGTTGCGCGTAATCGACTCGATCAGTTCTTTCGGCAGTGTTTCGCCAAACTTCTCCAGGGCCTGGGCGCCGGCATAATGGGTTTCCCACTCAATCTCTACACCCGAGGCCTCGATAATCCGCACCACGGTCGCCGCTACTTCGGGGCCGATGCCATCGCCGGGAATCAGTGTGATACGATGTTTCATAAGTTATTAGTCAATTTGTTAGTTGTTATTGGTCAGTTTTCAACGATCGTCTCCTCAGAGCAACCGTCCTGTCCGCGAGCCGTCCGTTCAATTCAACTAACAGAATAAGGCTACAACTGGCTACTGACAACTGACCACTGCCAATCGGCGGAAGCAAGCAATAGATGACCATTTTACCGAAGAATGCCGGGGTAGTGATTGTCGGAGGCGGAGTGATAGGCCTGGCAGTGGCGCGCGCACTGGCCCTGCGCGGTAGCCCGGATGTCGTTTTGATTGAGCGCGCCAGTTTAGGGGCTGAGTCGTCCTCCGCCGCGGCGGGTATGCTCGCACCTCAAGCCGAGGCAGATAGCGTGGACGATTTCTTTCGGCTGGCCTGCCGAAGCCGCGACATGTACCCCAAATTCGCGGCTGCGTTGCTCGAAGAAACCGGGATAGATATCGAACTCGAAACAACCGGCACACTCTACCTGGCTTTCACCGAAGAGGACGCAGTCGAACTCGAGATGCGCCACCAATGGCAGCGTTCAGCCGGACTTACGGTCCAAAGCCTGGACGGCCACGAGGCCAGACGTCTGGAACCCGCCATTTCAGCTAACGTTTGCGCGGCGCTTAAGTTTCCGTTCGACATGCAGGTGGAAAACCGGCGGCTGGTCAGCGCGCTGGCAGTTGCGACCGAGAAACTCGGTATTTCGCTGGTAACCGGGACCACCGTCTCCGCCTTGAAAACTGACTACCGCGGAGTTGCGGGCGTCGAGACCTCGCGGGGCTTCGTCGGGACTAACACGGTGGTCATTGCCGGTGGGGCGTGGACATCCTCGTTGGCGGTCACTTCTTTGTCGGGGTCGGCTCCCAAAGCAGGATTACCCAACCTCGGGATAGCACCAGTTCGCGGCCAGATGCTCTGCTTTGAAGTTAATCCGCAAATTGCACGACATGTTATTTACAGTTCCCGGGGATACCTCGTTCCGCGGCGTGACGGCCGCCTGCTGGCGGGATCCACCACGGAATACGCAGGTTTTGACCGCAGGGTTACGGCCGAGGGCGTTAACTCCATTCTGTCGGCGGCCCTCGAGATATCTCCCCAGATTGGGGCCTTGCCCATTGCCTCCTCTTGGGCCGGACTCCGGCCGCGGGCCGCTGACGGTTTGCCTGTGCTCGGCCGGTATGCTGAAATTGGCGGTCTCTTTTATGCAACCGGCCACTATCGCAACGGCATCTTGTTAGCGCCGATTACCGGTGAGTTGATAGCGGACGCAATTGTTGGCCAGTCGAACTCAACATCGCTGGGCCCCTTTTCACCTGACCGTTTTGACCAGGGTTTCGAAAGGTTTCACATAGAGACGGCGGGCGGCGCCCTCGTCTAAAGCAACTGGACTAACCTCGTATTGCAATGAGTTTCCTTAATCAAAAGCTTCTCAAACTAATGCTGTTGCTGCTCATGGCAGCGCCAGTTGGGGTTACCTTTGGCCAGTCCGCCGACGCCCGCAGTTCCACGGCGCCTGCCGCGGCGCACACAGATGCAGCCGCTGCGAATGACAAGCGTCCAGCCAAAGCCTTGTTCGAAGAAGCCGATTCTTATGTAAACCGGAAATACCAGGACTTTAATAAGAAGAAGCTTCCCTACGACCCCACCCTCGAATCGAAAACGAAAGAAGAACAGCAAAATCTCGCCACCAGGAATGCTGCAACCCTACAAAGTCGGAAGTCCATAGCCGGCGGGGATCTTTTTTACCTGGGCATGCTGCATCACCTGGCCGGCAATGCAGATGAGGCGTTGGCAGCGATGCGACCGTATTTAGCGAGTGAGCCGGAGGAAGAGAACGCGCAAGTTGCGCGCGCAGTGGTCGTGCTCTACACAACGCGTAAAGATCTGGTGCCGGAGGCGGAGCGCGCCGTTGCCGCCTACGCCCAGAAGAAGCCGCAGGTATTGGCCGAGTGGTTTGGCATGGAGTCGCTAATTGCGCAGGCCCTGCGGAAGTCGAAAGACTATGATCGGATGGCGCTTCATGCGGCGGAGATGCTCAAGATCGCGAAGCTGGTGGCAGCTGACAAGAGTCAAAATCCATTTACTCGGGACGACATGATTTTCAAGGCGACCGCCTTGACGGTCGAAGCGCAAACGCTGCTGAACAAGAAAGACGCGGCCATTGCCGCCGTCACTGACCTGCGCAAAATGGCGCTCGCGCTACCCTCGGGTAACCTTCAGCGACTTTCAAATATGAGCTTTGCCGGATTTGACAGTTCGATTGATCCGCGCAGCTTCTTGGTTGAGGGTGATGCTTCAGTGGGTACGCAGCTTCCGGAGCTGATAGTTTCGCAGTGGATCGATCAGCCGCCCGTCAAGCTATCTGACCTCCGCGGTCAGGTTGTCTTATTAGACTTTTGGGCGCCGTGGTGCGGTCCGTGTCGCAATACATTTCCCAAACTCCAAAAATGGCATGAGAGTTACAAAGATAAGGGCCTCCTGATCCTGGGATTGACCAACTACTTCGGCGAAGCAAACGGCCGCCGGATGAACCAAACTGAAGAGCTGGCCTATCTGCGCACCTTCAAGAAAACCAACCGGCTGCCCTACGGTTTCGTGGTCGCAGACTCTTCGAGGAACGAACTCAACTACGGAGTATTTACCATTCCGATGTCGTTTCTGATCGACCGCAACGGGCGGCTGCGTTTCATTGCGATAGGTGGCTCAGAACGAGAGTTCGTCGCCCTGGGAAAGATGGTCGAAACACTTCTGGCTGAACCGGTGGACGCCGGTCAGGCATCACGCCTCACGGCAGAAACGAAATAAGGCTGGCGGATAGATAGTCAGGTGAGCTTTTAGATGGAATCAAACATTACCCCATTTACAATCGGAATCTCATTTCTCGCGGGCATCGTCTCGTTTTTGTCGCCGTGTGTGCTGCCGCTGGTTCCGGGTTACATATCTCTAATCTCTGGAGTCAGCGTCGATCAGTTGAAAGAAGGGGTCAACAGCCGTAAGGCCGTAATCCTCAACTCGCTGGCTTTCAATGCCGGCCTCTCGATTATCTTCGTTGCCCTGGGTACTACTGCCGGACTGGTTGGCGCCGCAGTCCTCAGTAATCCGTGGGTGAGGATCATTGGCGGCCTGGTCATCATCGCTTTTGGGTTACAACTAATTGGCCTGCTCAAGATAACAGCCCTCTACAAAGACACTCGTTTCTTTTCTAATGAGAAACCGCGGGGCATGCTCGGCTCGATGACGCTTGGTTTTGCTTTTGCCGCCGGCTGGACACCATGCATCGGTCCCATCCTGGGCGGCATAATCGGATTGGCCGCGACGTCCGGTGGATGGCGAAGTGGTTTGATTCTTTCGAGTTTTTATTCAGCCGGACTGGCGGTGCCGTTTTTGCTAACCGGCCTGGGCATCAACAAGTTCCTTAGTTTCTACGGAAACTTCCGCAAACACCTGCACAAGGTCGAGGTCTTCTCCGGCATCATTTTGATCTTGATTGGGTTGCTGGTGATGACAAACCGCGTGACGATTCTCGCCAGCTCGTGGCTCGCCAGCGTGCTACCCAACCTTGAATCGCGTTTGAAGCTCGGAGATAAACCACCTGCGATTGGATTTCCTGCAGCTTCCAATGCTAACTCAAAGCCCGCGCCGGATGTGCAGTTTGCCAAACTCGACGGTGGCCAGCTCCGCCTATCGGATTTACGCGGGCGCGTGGTCGTGCTTAACTTCTGGGCAACGTGGTGTATCCCGTGTCGTTCGGAAATTCCCGCGCTCAACTCTATGCAGCTAGCGATGGGCGGCCAGGGGCTGACCATCGTCGGAGTGTCCTATGACGACACCCGAGACTTGATCGAGGAATTTCAAAAGGATCTCAAGCAGGATTACACTGTGGTTCTGGGTGGTAAAGACGTGGGAGCGCAATTGCCGGCGTCGCCATTGCCGACCACCTACATCATCGATCGCCAGGGCTTGATCCGCGAGAAATTTATCGGGGAAAGAAGCCAGGCGGCATTCGAAGCAGTAATCAAGCCGCTGCTGCTCGAAGGTTCCGGCACAGCCGGCCAGTTTTAGATTTTCAGTTTTGAGTTTTCAGTTCTTTTCCGGACCACTGGTAAACTGTGAACCGAAACGTAGTGGTGTTTTGAGGAGGTAAGGTTATGTTGAGATTCGCCCTGATACTTATGATCG
>DATKIS010000337.1:0-6784 GCA_035543975.1 Pyrinomonadaceae bacterium | reverse complement strand
AGTTCACACTACCTTTACAAGGACAACGGCTGGTCAGCCAACTGGTCACGCGTAATCAGTGCCAGCATTGTTAACGAGTTCAACTTTGGCATGCGGCACGACTCCGAAGGATTCGTCCCCTCTACCGGGATGATCGAAGGCTTGACCAGGAACGCGCTCAACTACACCGCGCCGCAACTGTTTCCCAAGAACAACAAATTCAACCTGGTGCCGACGGCAACCGGTTGGGGCAGCGTGGCCGGCAATCCAGCCAACATCAATTGGCTCGATCGCTGGGGAGAAGTCGGCAACGATTACATCAAGCCTTCGTTTTCCAACAACGTCTCGATCACGCGTGGCGACCATAGCCTGAAGTTTGGCGCTTACTATCAGCGCTTGATGAATCGAGAGGCGCCTGGGGGAGGCAAATGGTCAGGTGACCTAAACTTTGGCACCGCTACGGCGTTTACCACGGCCCTCGGAAGCACCGGCTTCGCGTACTCAAATGCGCTGCTGGGCAATTTCCAAACGTATACCGAGCCGCAGGCGCGTAACTTTACCAACAGCGAAATCACCATTCTTCAGTGGTATGCCCAGGACGAGTGGAAGATCACTCAACGGTTGACTCTTAACTATGGAATGCGATGGGGCTATCACTCGCCGTTCTTCCAAATCGATGGCCAGGGTTCAAACTTTGATCCGTCTCGCTGGGACCCAGCGAAGGCGCCGTTGCTCTACGCAGGTTATTGCGTCGGTTCGCCGGGTGGCATCCCGGCGCTGGGAACAGCCTGCTCGGCGGCCAACTCGCGGGCGGTTGATCCCAGGAACGCGGCCAATCCGACGGCAGCCCAACTCCTGCCATCCAATCTGGTGCGCTCCTTTGTTCCAGGCACGGGCGATTTGCTGAATGGGATTGTCTTGCCAAACGACCCAACCGCGCCAAAGGGGTTTAGGCATACCGCGCCGATTGACTGGGAACCACGAGCCGGTTTCGCGTGGGATATTTTTGGTAAGGGCGAAACAGTGTTCCGCGGTATGGCCGGCGTTTATCACGCGCCGCGCATTGGCGGCGGCACCGGCGGCGCGGGCGCCAGCAGTTTGGGCGCCAATCCACCACAGCAGCGGACCTTCACTGTAAACTTCGGGAACATCGACCAGATTCCAAATCTGCTGCCCAGCGCCTTGAACTTCCCAACCGCGCTCAGAGCGCTCGAAGTCGATTCCCAGACGCCGACAATTTATAACTTCCAGGTCGGCGTCCAGCAGGATGTCGGTTTCAAGACCGTACTTGAAGTCAGCTATGTGGGTTCGTTGGCCCGGCACCTGGGCGAGCAACGCAATATCAATGGCGTTCCAGACAATGCCCGCTTCGTCGATTGCCGTATCATTCCGGCGGCGCTTTGCCATCCGGAAAACAGAGATCCACTTACGGCGGCGAATCCCAAGAACAACGATTTCCTACGGCCCTATCGTGGCTACGCTGACATTAACCAGAACACCTGGGGAGGATCGTCAAACTACAACTCACTCCAGATTCAGGCGAACCGTCGCTACGCCCGCGGCTTCCAGTATGGCGTTGCCTACACATTCTCGAAGTCGTTTGACTATGCCAACGATGACACGTCAGACGTGAATCGCAGCCGCCCGTACAAGGCGTTCAACTATGCACCGTCTGATTTCGATCAGACCCACATCTTGACCGTCAATTACATTTACGACGTTCCTGGGTTGGGCCGAAAGTGGAACAATAGGTTTGTCAGATTAGTCGCCGACAACTGGCAGATTTCCGGCACCAGCTCATACGTAAGCGGCAAGCCGAAGAATATCAGTGTCAGTTATACGGCCGGGACCGCGACCATCACAGCCGGCCAACCTTGTCCGGCTGGCTCGTTCCAAACGTCGGCCACGGTCTGTACCATGATCACTGACTTTACCGGCGGGCAGGTGAACGCCCGTCCGAACGTCCTCTGCGATCCGATGTCTGGCGTGAGCGGCAACGATACCTCCGGGACTCCTTACGTAATTAACACCGGGTGTTTCTCAGCCCCAACAGCGCTCGGCCAGATTGGCAACATGGGCAGAAACTTTGTGCGGATGCCCAACATCCTCAACAACGATCTGGCGTTCTTCAAGAACATCCCGATCGGTGAAAGACGCGAGCTGCAATTGCGTTGGGAGATATACAACGTCTTCAACCATGCGAACTTTAGAGACGTTGACGGGGGCCTGACTTACGGCATTGCTCAGATTAACCCCAACTCGGCGCTCGCTTGCACGGCGGCCGGGAATACCTGCACGGCTGTGATCAGGCAGACCAGAAACACCGCCTTCGGGCAAACAACCAGCTTTGGCACACCCATCAGCGCGCGTACGCCGCGCGTTATGCAGGGTTCGATCAGGTTTAACTTCTAGTAGCGGGTGGCAAAACGGGGCGTGCCTCGCGAGCCCGGCGCAGAGGCTCTCTATCAAGCGGAACTAATTGGCTGGCTGTCTTCAGTTTCGAAATCACAGCTAAGACAGTCAGCCTTTTTTTGATAGGACAGAACATGCGCCCTCAGTGAACGGGTCGGGTTGAGGCGAAGTTGGTGAAGCAGGTCTTAGCCCGCCGAGCGGGTGACAGCGTAAAGCCTGGGGCGTGAGCCCCAGGTAACAAAGGCGAAAAGATATCGAGCCCACAGAGTGGGCGGCAGCCTGAAAGTGCAATCTGGATCTTACGACCCGACGATGCGTTGTTTCCTCAAGAGCCACTGGAGAACAAGCTGTCGTCCGCTCCGCGGGCTCTGTGAATACTTTCGTGCTTACGATCCTGGGGTTCCGCTGCGCTCCACCCCAGGCTTTACGCTGGCACCCGCTCCGCGGGCTGGAGCAGAATCTGCCCAAGCGATCTCTACCACCCAACTGTTTGGCGTCATATTGATCGTCGCGGTGGCATCCGGAGCTCTTTGTCAGGCGGCAGCACAGTCACTCAGCTTCGAGGTTGCCAGGGTTGATCGCGCCCGAGTTCTCAAGGCAGCCAATCGATACTTATCCGAGAAGCCGGTGACGATTACTGCTGCGCAAAGCCCGCGCAGCGCCGGCGGTCTGCACGACTTCTTTTCCGAAGGCGACTACTGGTGGCCGGACCCGAGTAACCCAGGTGGTGCGTACCTGCAGCGTGATGGGATGACCAACCCAGATAACTTTGTCGAACACCGTCGTTACCTGATGAGGTTGAGCGTGCAAGTCCCGGCTCTGGTGGCAGCCTGGAAATTGACCAGGGACGCGCGTTACGCGAAGCACGCAGTCCGGCATCTGCGGGCCTGGTTTGTGGACGCTGCCACCCGCATGAATCCAAATCTGCAATACGCTCAGGCGATCCATGGACGATTCACCGGTCGGGGAATCGGCATTATCGATACGATTCATCTGGTGGAAGTGGCCCGGGCGATTGAAGTCCTGCACGATGGCAAAGTAATCAGTCGATCTGATTTCGCCGGAGTGAGGCAGTGGTTCGCCGACTATCTGGCGTGGATGACGACCAGCAAGAACGGACTCGATGAACGGGAGGCTAAGAACAATCACGGCACCTGCTGGGTCATGCAGGTAGCAGCTTTTGCGAAGTTAACCGGCAATCAGGAACTACTGGACTACTGTCGGAATCGCTTCAAGACCGTCCTGGTTCCAAATCAAATTGCTGCCGATGGGAGCTTCCCGGAGGAACTAAGACGCACCAAGCCTTACGGCTATTCGCTCTTCAATCTTGATGCGCTGACTACGGTCGCTCAAATCCTGTCTACGCGCGACGACAATCTCTGGACCTTCACGCTTCCGGATGGCCGCGGCATCGGCCGGGCAATGGAATACATGGCGCCGTATATAAAGGACAAGAAGCGTTGGCCGTTGAAGCCTGATGCGATGTACGACGCGGAGTGGCCGATGCGACACACCAGCTTGTTCTTTGCCGGTTTGGCCTATGGCAAAGTCGAGTACATCGCGCTATGGAAGACTCTGAAAGCCGATTCAAACGTGGAGGAAGTAGTCAGGAACTTCTTTATCCGTCAGCCGGTGCTCTGGACGAATTGAAAGGATGACAGCGTCGAACCCTAAAGAACGATCCACGAAACGACAGAGACACTCGGCAAGACTGTTGGTTTGCTCTTGAGAAGAGAATAATAAGCCCTATCAGTCTGGTCAGCCCAATAGGTCTAATAAGGCCTGCTGAAATACGTGAAATGGGACGGATTGCTCCTAAGTAATTTGACGAAGATGACACCTAACATCGATATCATGGCATCGACACCTCGTACCTTTCGCGCCCCCGGTCGCGTCAATCTGATCGGCGAACACACCGATTACAACGAAGGCTTCGTGATGCCCGTGGCCATTGGCTTCTCCACCTACGTGACGGTCGCGCCGGGAAGCGAGCGCAAGCTGTCTTTGTTCTCGGAAAATTTCGCAGAACAGATCGAGTTTGATTTGGATGATCCAAATCTGCGGGCCACGAGACACTGGAGCGACTATCCCCTGGGCGTCGCGGTAACGCTCGAGCGCGCCGGCTATCGCCTCGGCGACGGGGCGAGCCTGCGAATTCATGGAGAAGTGCCAATTGGCTCGGGGCTGAGTTCCTCGGCGGCCATTGAAGTTGCGACCTGTTACGCGCTGCTGGGAAATCTGGGTCTGACCATCACGCCGGTTGAGATAGCGAAACTGTGCCAGCGTGCCGAGAACGAGTTCGTCGGGATGCGTTGCGGGATCATGGACCAGTTTGTGTCCTGTTGCGGACATGCGGGGCAAGCCCTGATGCTCGACTGCCGGTCCCTCGAGTTTGAGTTGTTGCCCTTACCGCCCGATGCGCGGCTGGTTATTTGTAACACGATGGTGAGTCATTCGTTGGCCGCCGCTGAATACAACACCCGCCGGGCCGAGTGTGAAGCGGGGGTCCGTCATTTTTCTGAAAGCCTGCCCAATGTACGGGCCCTACGCGATGTTACCTACGCCGAACTAAAGCGCTCTGGCGGCGACTTATCAGCAGTTATCTATCGTCGTTGTCGTCACATAATCACTGAAAACACCCGGGTGGTCGAAGCTGCCGCGTGTCTCCAGCAAGGAGACCTTGCTGGCTTTGGCAGGTTGATGAACGAATCACATGTCAGCCTGCGTGATGATTACGAGGTCAGCTGCAAGGAACTGGACCTGATGGTGGAGCGGGCGCAGGAGTTTGATGGAGTCTACGGGGCCCGCATGACTGGCGGCGGGTTCGGGGGCTGCACCGTGAATCTCGTGGCGGCGGAAAAGGTAGAGGAGTTTAAGCGATTCGTCTCGCAGGGTTATACCGCGGCTACCGGACTTCTGCCCGAGATTTATGTTTCCAGCGCCGCGGAGGGCGCGGAAGAGGTAACGGCGGATTAGGCACGTTGATTAGTTTGAGACAGCGGAGAAGGGAGCCACTACACGATGAACAGACGCGACTACCTAATTGGCATGGGTGCAGCCGGCGCAATCGCTGCCGGCTCCGGTTTTGATGTATTCGCTCAGAACCAAACACCGGTTGAGGAATCGCCACCTACTACTTCAACCATTGCCGACCGCGCCCGCCGGATGAAATGGTGGCACGCGGCGAAGTTTGGCATGTTCATTCACTGGGGACTCTACAGCGTCGTTGGCCGGCACGAGTGGGTCATGGAGATGGAGGGAATCCCGGTCAAAGATTATGAACCGCTGGCCCAGCAGTTTAAGCCAAAGCCAAACGCAGCCCGAGCCTGGGCGCAACTGGCGAAGCGCGCCGGCATGAAATACATGGTGATGACCACCAAGCACCATGAAGGCTTTTGCCTTTTTGATTCGAAGCTCACCGACTATTGCGCCACCCGGCAAGGCCCCCGCCGCGACCTGGTCAAGGAATACGTTGACGCGGCCCGGGCCGAGGGATTGCGTTTTGGTTTCTATTACTCACTGATGGATTGGCACCATCCGGACGGCGCCCGTTGTATGACCGACGAGGCCGCGCGCCGTCGCTTTGTCGATTACATTCACGGGCAGGTGCGGGAGTTGATGACGAACTATGGCAAGGTCGACATCCTCTGGTATGACGTGCCCTGGCCACTTGATGCCAAGGGGTGGGAATCCGAGAAGATGAATCGGATGGTGCGAAAACTCCAACCCGACATAATCATCAACAACCGATCGAGGATTCCCGAGGACTTCGATACGCCCGAGCAGCGCATCGCCGCTTCGGCTGAACGGCCTTGGGAATCGTGCATGACCCTCAACGACAGTTGGGGTTATCACATCGCAGACACTGGGTGGAAACCTCCCAAGACCGTGATTCGAAATATCATCACCTGTGCTCACGACGGGGGAAACTACCTCCTGAATATCGGACCCACCGGCGACGGTTCGATTCCGTTAGAGTCGGTCCGGATACTCTCCGCGGTAGGCGACTGGACCAGCAAAAACGGCAAGTCGTTTTACGGCGCCGACCGTTGTCAGCCAACCCGTTCGCGGTTTGCCAGTTTTTCGCGCAAGGGAAATGTGCTTTACATGCACGTTCACTATTGGCCGGGGGAAACCGTGGTGCTTGGCAATCTGCTGAACAAGGTAAGGTCGGTGAAGCTGCTGGCAACGAATCAGCCGGTCAAGTTTGAGCAGAACGATTGGCGAGTGCGGATGACCGGGTTACCCCGGATAGCGCCGGCGCTGGTGACGACAATCGCCCTGGAATGCGATGGGGAACCGCGCCAGGATCATGAACTCAAGCGCGCCCAGAAGCCACGGGAAGGGTAGTGTTTTGGAGTGCGGCGGCTTGACGCCGCTTTGGTATCCGGCG
>DATKIS010000336.1:0-8854 GCA_035543975.1 Pyrinomonadaceae bacterium | reverse complement strand
GAAAGCGACGAGTGCATTTCCGCAGGCGGAGAGTCACTCGATTCCGATAGCCCTGAAACGGTTGACAGCGAACTGCCCACGGAATGCGCAACTGCTGAAAATCCTGAGAGCGCAGTTGATTTGGTTTCGTTCGAAGAAGCTGTTCCCGAGACAAGGTCGGACGTAGCTCTGGTCAACTCGCTCCCCGAGCGCCTGAGTTCGGACAACCAAAATGAACGCAATCAGGTCATTCAGGAGCTGGACCGATTGAAAGATAATGTAGCCTTCCCTTTGCTTACGAGTTTGTTTGACGACAACTCAGAGAAGGTTAGGAACGCTGCGGCTCGGACGCTTTACGACCTAAGCACAGAACGCGCTGATAGCTTCGCGCGGGCTTTACGGGAAGCGTCCCCAGAGCGTCGCGGGCGGATTGTTGAGGCGATCGAGGCTTGCGGCCTGGTAGCCGAGTCAATTGAAAGTCTCGCCGGCGAAAGCCGAGAAAAAACACACGAAGCCTTTTCGATGTTGTACCTGATGGCCAAGTCGGGAGAGGTGAAGTTCCTGTTCCAAACAATCGAGAAGCATCCGAATATTCAAGTGCGGCTGTCGGTGATCAAGCTCCTCACCTTCACCAAGCGGCCTGACATTATTCCAGCCCTGCGTAGCTTAGCCGTCAGAGGCGCGCTGCCCATCGAGGTGCGCTCCGCACTTATGAAAGCGATTTATGAAATGAGTAGCGGGACCCGCGAAAGATCACTTTCGGCCGCGTGACGAAAAACCTCACCTAATCGCAAATCACAAACTCCGCGCACTAAAAGTATCGCCCTGCCTAATATCGCCGGTTTCAAATCCCTTACGAAACCAACGGATTCGCTGGTCTGAAGTGCCATGCGTAAACGAGTCGGGGACAACATACCCCTGCGCTTCTTTCTGAAGCCGATCATCGCCGACAGCGCTCGCAGCGCCCAGCGCCTCTTCCATGTCGCCCTGTTCGAGTACACCTTTCTTCTGCGCATAGTGCGCCCAGACTCCGGCGAGGAAATCCGCCTGTAGTTCGAGGCGAACCGAGAGTTGGTTGTTCTCTTCCTCCCTCAATCGGCCTCGAGCACTATCGACCTTATCCATTGTTCCGAGCACACGCTGAATGTGATGACCGACTTCGTGGGCTATTACGTAGGCTTCAGCAAAATCTCCGGGCGCGCGAAATCTGGTGTGAAGTTCATTTAGGAACGAGAGGTCGAGATAGACTTTTTCATCCCCCGGGCAATAGAACGGACCAACAGCCGCCCCGGCTAATCCGCAGGCCGACTCCACCTGGCCTCCAAAGAGCACCAGCTTCGGCTCCCGGTATTGGCGTCCCATCTGACGAAAGACATCAGTCCAAACATCCTCTGTATTGGCAAGCACTGTGGCCACAAACTGTTTCCGTTCCTCCTCCTCAGGCGTCGTGGAACGAGCTGTTTGGGTGCGCGGGCCCGGGTCTTGAGTAGGCAATTGCTCAAGCAATTGGCTTGGATCCGCGCCAAGGAGCAATGCGATTACCAGGACTACTATTCCACCCAGGCCCCCACCGATGGCCATTCCCCCGCGCGACATGCCGCGTCGATCTTCAATGTTCTCGCTCTGCCGTTGACCTCTCCATAGCATAGTTCTGACACCTCACTTGATCGTTACTTATATCAGGGGGGCTTTCGGGGAAGATTTCCGTTTGGAGGTTGCGCCACACTCCTCGCAGGATGGTCTAGCAAAGAGAATCGCTAAAAGTAGTCTGGAAGCTCGGGTAGCGAGTCCAGATAGATGTCGGGGCTGCAACTCCTTAGTTTCCAACTTGTCGGATAGCCGCTGCGCACTCCAACAGTCAGAAGGCCAGCGCGCTTTCCCATCTCAATATCTTCGGGGGCGTCACCAATGTAACACGACTCTTCTCGAGAGCGACCCATCAACCGGAGTGCGGTTTCCAATCCTTCAGGATGCGGCTTCCTGTTTTCCATTTGCTCGTGACACACGACCACTTCAAAAACGTTTTCGAAACCAACACTTGCGATTTCTCGCGCCACGCGGACCCCATTGCCGCTACTCACGATACCAAATCGGTAACCTTTATCTTGCAGCGCGGAGATCGTTTGTTTAGCTCCCTCCACCAACTGGGCGGTTTGTTCTCCATAATGCTGCGTCCACAGCTCATCTGCGCGCTCCCACTTTTCCTTCGGTAAACCCATTGCCTCGTAAACGGAATACCAATTTGGAGAGTAGACTTCTCGATATATCTCCGGATCAAAAGTCTCCTCTAAAACAGCAAACGATTGTTCGAAAGCCGTCAGCCCGAGCTGAGCGGAATCGACCAAGGTTCCGTCCCAGTCGAAAAGCAGGGTGGTAACTGATGCCGTTTGGGGATTCACAGTAGGTTTTCGGATTTAGCCAGGGGGGAAACCGTAACCTCAATCCGCAATCGCAACTGACAACTCGCCGAGCGGTACTGACTGCGACGCGTCTCCAGAAGATGCTTCGTCACGATTGACGTGGCGGTACAGAATATCCCTTTGTTGGGGAACGAAGCCGGCTTCGCGGATCAGGTAACGTAACATGCGCTCGTCGGCTCGATTGTGAGCGCCAGCCGCTGACACTACATTCTCTTCAATCATGACCGACCCCATGTCGTTCGCTCCGAAGCGCAGTGCTACCTGGCCAAGTTTTAGACCCTGAGTCAGCCACGACGACTGGGAGTTTTCAATATTATCGAGAAACAAACGCGAGACCGAAAGCATCTTCAGGTAATCAATACCGGTTGGCTCATCCTTGATGCGCCGGCCAAGCGCTGTATTTTCCCGCTGGAACGTCCAGGAAATGAAGGCCGTGAATCCTCCAGTTTCATCCTGAAGATCACGCACGCGTTGCAGGTGGCGAACCCGATGCTTCACCGTGTCACCGATTCCAAACATCATGGTCGCCGTCGATCGCAAGCCAACGCGATGCACAGCTCTCATCACTGCCAGCCATTCGTCGGTCGTACATTTCGTTGAGACGCGCTTGCGGACTTCGTCGTCCAATATCTCGCCCCCACCGCCAGGCAAACTATAGAGCCCTGCTTCCTTTAGTCGACCCATAATTGTCTCGTAGTCGAGTCCGGAAATGAGGTGGATATTGTGAATCTCAGGAGGAGAGAAACAATGGAGTTGGAAACTTGGATACTTTTGGTGCAAGGAGCGGAGCAAATCCTCGTACCATTCGATGCCAAAGTCCGGATGCAGTCCGCCTTGCATTAAGACGCCGGTGCCGCCTAGAGCGATGGTCTCATCAATTTTGGTGCAGATCTCATCAAAAGTTCGAACATAAGTGTCGGGAGCCCCCGGACGACGATAGAAAGCACAAAACGTACAAACAACGTTGCAGACATTGGTGTAGTTAATGTTGCGATCAATGATGTAGGTAACGATATTAGACGGGTGTTTTCGTTGGCGTATCTCGTCAGCGGCAGCGCCAATACTGGCGATATCGTGAGACTCCAGCAGCGCAGTGCAATCGTCGGCCGAAAGGCGGTTACCCGCTAAAACGCTCTTTAAGATTGATTGAATGTCAGACATATCTGGAAGAATAGTATCCCGTGACTTCACAAACTTAAAGGCTTCACTGCCGGGATAAGATTGTGTTTGTAAGCAAGTTTGTAATACAGATTCAGGCCGGCGCTGAGCTCTTCGTCAAACGAGAAGCTGAGGTTCTGGTTCAAATAGGTTTGAAGCTCCTCGCGAGGTAGCCCCAACAACGGCTCAAAGAAGTCGATTATCTCCTCTCTACGCGCAACCCCTTCCTGGCAAGCGCCCACGAAGTCTATCGCCCGTGCCTCGGCGGAAGCTCCAGGCCCAATCATCCACATCGCAAAAACAAATCCGAGGCCGGTGTGCGTTCGCCAGAGACTGGCCATGTCAAAGACCTCGAACCCTTGACGTGAAAAAGTCATGCCCGGATCGCCAATTATTAAGGCGGCATCGTTTTCGTCGAGCATGCGCTCGAGATTAGGCGCCGCGGACACCCATTCAGGTTCAAATCCCAGAAACTCTCGAAAGACTATCTTCACCAGAGTAGCTGAAGTGCGTGACGACTCATCTAACGCGACGCTACGGATGTCCGTGAGTTCCTTCAACTTGCTTACGAGATTTACGCTGCGAACCTTCTTCCGCGAGCCGACGCAGACGCCTGGCACCACGACCAAATCTGGAATTCGCTGATACTCGATAGCCGGAACCAGGGCAACGTCAACGAGACCTGCGGCCAGCAGCTCTCCGCAACGTGCAGGTACGGCCTCGATTAGTTCAACCTCTTGGCTTCGTGAACTATGTTGGAAACTCCAGATTAATGGAGCTGAGTTTAGATAACTCGATGCGGCTATTCGCGGTTTATTTAGCTTAGTTGTGTTAATAAGCGTCCCTCTAAATAATCAGTGTATGCCTGCGATGCTAACGAAATCAGTGCAGTCACCGCAAGCAGCCTCACTCGAGCCACTGCGTCGTTGACACTCTTTGAGAACGACAATTACTATTCGGCCGAACTATTCCCCTAAGCGGGGTCATTCGCGTCAGCTCAAATCAACAGCAACCGATATCATTAGATGGAAATTTACGATGTTAGCGTGCCACTGTCCTCGGCAACTCCTACTTTCCCAGGCGATCCGGGAATTGAGATCACCCAGTGGAAGGACCTTGCCAACGGTGACGCGGCAAATGTCTCGCTCATTCATTTTGGATTGCATTCAGGTACGCACGTTGACGCTCCCGCGCATTTCATCGAGGGTGGAGTTAAGGTCGACGCTTTGTCGCTTGAGAGTCTGATTGGTGAAGCTGACGTTGTAGAAGTTCCTGAGCAGCTCCGTGTGATTGACGAAATTTTCATCGAAGCAAACTGTAGAAGTGACTCCAAAAGAGTCCTTTTTAAGACGCGAAATTCAGACTTTTGGGATAATCTGGAAGAGGGGTTTCGACTTGACTACACCTATCTCAATTCCGCGGCGGCGGCACGACTGGTCGAATTAGGAGTGAAGCTCGTAGGAATTGATTATCTTTCGATAGAAGGGCCAGGCACAGAGAAATATGAAACCCATCACATTCTGCTCTCAAACGATGTGGTCATCCTCGAAGGATTAGACCTTCGGCGAGTTCCCCCAGGCCGATATGAATTAATTTGCCTGCCTTTAAGAATTGCTGGTGGTGTAGGCGATGGCGCACCCGCTCGAACCGTGCTTCGTACTCTGAGTTAACGTTTTGAATAAAAGGGGCCATGTCAGACAAGAGCGATAACAATTACAGAGAAAAAGTATATCGTCTGGTGCGTTCAATACCGCGCGGACGTGTGATGACTTATGGCCAGCTCGCTGAGATTCTCGGAGAAGGCTATACCCCCAGAACGGTGGGGTTTGTGATGCATGGCTCCGATGACAAAACTCCGTGGCATAGAGTGATCAACGCGCAGGGCGCGTGTTCTACTGGTGGAGTTGTCCTTCCTCACGACAAACAACAACGAATGTTGCAGGCGGAGGGAGTTTGCTTTAATGAACGGGGCCGCTGTGACCTAAAAACCTACCTCTGGATCCCGAGTGAGAAAAAGAGTCGACTAAAGGCGGCCTCCAGGAAGGACTCACTTTTCACGAATTAACTTCTCTCAAAGGACCAATATGAACCCGCTTGACCAAAGACCGCCCTATGCCGTTAGCCCGCCTCGTTATTCAGTGTCGCATCAGATGGTGACGACAGCTTTCGAGCTTCCAAATTTCCACATCACTCAAAACCTTGGGATCGTACGCGGAATCGTAGTGCGCTCTCGAAACATCTTCGCAACCATTGGAGCTGGCCTGCAAACGATTGTCGGCGGCAACATCACGGTTTGGACAAAACTCTGTGAACAAACGCGCGCCGATGCATTCGAGATCATGATCCAGCATGCGACCGAACTCGGAGCCAATGCCGTCGTGGGCGCACGTTACGATGCGACCGAGGTCTCAACAGGAGTCACGGAGGTGCTGGCTTACGGCACTGCGGTCATAGTCGAGCCTGCCGATGGCCAGACGAGCTATCGCTCATGAGCGGGGGCGAAGGCCAAATCGCCGCCGCTCAATTAAGGCGAATTCACAAAGCCATCAAGACAGTCCCTTTTGCCCAATTTATGGGGCTTGAACTCGACGATATCTCCAGCGGCACCGCAACCCTCGCGGTTAACGTCAGAAAAGAACTGACTCAGAACCAGGGTGTCGTGCATGGCGGGGCGATTGCCTCGTTGATTGATACCGCGACGGCCTTTGCAATACTTTCCCTCCTTGAACCCAAGGAAAAGGTGACCACGGTCGACTTGGCAATTAGCTATCTTCGTCCCGCCACCGGTGGCAGGCTCAGGGCGGTTGCAACAGTTGTGAGGGCCGGTCGCCGTTTGTTCGTCGTTAAGGCAGAAGTCTTTGATACGCGAGGAAAGCTAATATCGACTGCACTTAGTACCTACATCAAGATCTAGATGGGTGTCTCGGAATTTAGATAGACAGCCAGTGTCTATCTATGTAAAATGTTTTTGGCCTTCCGTGCGGACCCAGACGGGTAATCGCCCTCGCTGCCATCACAATCTGAAACCTCCCGCGGTGAATAGTTCACCTATGTATTCCCTTTATCACTCCCTCCTGGCCCAGCATCCCAGACAATTGCTGCCCGTGCGCTGTGCAGCGTCCACAATCGCTCAACTTCACCGCTATTTTGAGGACGTCGTACTTGAAAACAGCCTCGGCGCTTTAGTGGTCGAGAGTCTGCCCACGTCTCCCCAAAGACCAGCCCGGGACATCGCCCGCATCAAGGAACTGGATAATGCCGCCAAAAACCTATTCCTTTGGGTCAGTCCGCAGGATGCGCTCTCGAGCTTGGTGTTGAGCAGAGGAAAAGAAAATACGAAATCCATTGTCTTTGAGCGGACCGATCAAGGAAACGACTATGAACGGTTTGTGGTAATTGCGGACGCTCGCTTCTCTGCCCTGCTCGCTTCAGTTCACAGTTCAGAAGAAAAGGACACTGCCAGGGACCTCGTCATTTGGACCTTTGAGCCGGACGTTGTTTATTCGGCCCTTGAGTATCTAATGGCCAGGGTCACAGCGGAGCACCCCTTTCACTCTGACGCCTTCGCGCAGGCCGTGCGCACATCGATGCCCAAAGCGACCTCGCTTCAACTAACTTTGGGCGTGACCACCAAGCTCGCTCGGCTGCTGCAGGAGCAGGCCGAACGCGAGATTGCCGTCAATCGTCTGGCAACTGCAATTAGAAACTCACTGGAGCTCGACAGTATTCTCCAAACGGCCGCGGACGAAGTGGGTCGAGCCCTTAGCGTGCATTCGTGTGCAGTCAGAGTTGAAGGTGCCCTGGTCGGACCGGAAGTAACTAAGTACTACTTACGAACTGAAGCGACTGCTGAAGATGAGTCCACCCAATCATTGCTGACGCATGTTGAGTCGATCAGTAAACGGCTTTCAAACTCACCTGAGTCATATGTGGTAGATGGTGACAACTCAGAAGACATTTCAGTTCTTGCTGATGCAGTAGTGCCGCTCATCTATCAAGGCAACTTTCTCGGGCTGCTGCTGGTGCGTTCGGACGACGTAACGCGTGTTTGGGCTGATAACGAATTGCTGCTACTACATACAGTCGCGGATCAGCTCGCCGTCGCGGTGAATCAGGCGCATTTGTTTGCTCAAATGCAGCAACAGGCACTGACGGATGGGCTAACGGGTTGCTATAACCGCCGCTCTTTTGAATTACAGCTGGAGCGTGACCTGCATCTGGCGACGCGCATGCGGCAACCGCTTTCTCTGATTATGCTCGACCTCGACCACTTCAAACACATTAACGATCAGGCCGGACACGATGCTGGCGATGTGGCTCTGTGCTTGTTGGCCGACACACTACGGTCAGAACTCCGAGCAGTTGATACTGCGGCGCGGTTTGGTGGCGATGAGTTTGTCATTATCCTGCCCCAAGCCAACACCGAAGGAGCAATGCTCGTGGCTGAGCGCCTGCGGAAGCGGATGTCGGAAATCGAAGTCCCCAATTTTGGTCAGGTGACAGCTTCATTGGGTGTGGCAACTTTTCCATTCCACGCCTCTTCTCGAGATACTCTCGTCGTGGCCGCCGATCGAGCCTTATATAACTCGAAACACTGCGGGCGTAATCGAGTAAGCATTCCGTCTGATGAAACTGCCGAGAAGCCTGCCGCTAACTTTGATCACTCCCGTGAGGAGATCGACCTGATCGACGCATTGCAAAGACTCTAATTACTCTCCCCGCCTTCACTCCTCTGCATTCATCCAACCTCGTTCGATAAACTGCTTCCCTTCTGGCGTCCTGACAAAAAATCGCGCATCATAACGTTCACCGCTTAGGTTGAAGGTTGTGGGTGTCGCGGTCTAATTGTGCATGGATGATCTCCGAAAATTCTGGCGTTACTTACTTCCTTACAAGATCTCATTGACGGCTGGAATTGTTTGTATCCTGGCCAGCGTCATTTTCAATCTCTATATTCCGTTGATTGTAGGTCAGGCCATTGACGCTAAGTGGAGCGAGGTCACCTGGAGCCGCCTCACCATCTCAGCGTTAAAGGTCTTGGGCGCCAGTATCGCCAGCGGTACCTTCCTGTTTCTGCAGCGAAGGATATTGATTGGGATGTCGCGCAAAGTCGAATACGACTTGCGGCAGGACTTTTACGAGCACCTCGTCACCCAGCCTCAATCTTTCTTTCACGAGCATCGCATCGGCGACTTGATGGCGCGCGCCACCAACGACCTCGCCGCGGTCAGACAACTGGCTGGCCCTATGATCATGTATTCGCTACAGACTGTTTTCGTCGTGATCCTCGTTCTGCC
>DATKIS010000335.1:0-11750 GCA_035543975.1 Pyrinomonadaceae bacterium | reverse complement strand
CCGCGTCCTTCGATATTCGGTGGCCGAGTTTCGAGCCGAACTACGTGTGGTTGCTGAAGCTGAAGCTCTGCCGAGTCTTCAATGGTGACGATGCGCTGTTCTTCAGAGATGTACGATGAAAGAGCGTTGAGCAAGGTCGTCTTACCCGCGCCAGTGCCTCCGGAGATAAGAATATTCAGACGCGCGTTGACACACATTTCGAGCATGTCGGCAATGTCTTGAGTCAACGCTTTGTTGTCAATTAGCGAGTTCATGCGCAAAGGTTCCGCACCGAAGCGCCTGATTGAAAGCACCGGTCCGTCGATAGCCAGCGGCGGAATGATTGCATTCACGCGTGAGCCATCTTTTAGGCGTGCATCCACCATCGGCGAAGACTCGTCAATGCGTCGCCCTACCGAAGATACGATTCGTTCGATCACCCGCATCAGGTGCTCGTCGTCCTTAAAGGCCACATTGGTGACTTCTATTTTGCCCCTCCGTTCGACATAGATCGTGTTATGCGAGTTCACCAGGATGTCTGAGATCGTGGGGTCAGCCAGTAAAGGCTCCAGTGGCCCTAACCCGAACAACTCATGCTGGATGTCATTAATCAGCCGCTCACGTTCCGAGGTGGAGAGTGGCATCGCTTCCTGGGCCAGGACGGTTTCGGCCAGCCGCGAAACCTCAGCGTGCACCTGTTCAGGGGTCAGCGTTCCCAGCTTGCTCAAGTCCATGCGATTGATGAGGGCGCGATGCAGCCGCGACTTCACTTCTTGAAAGGACTGAAGGCTTCCATCCTGACCATTGCCAGAACCCGGTACGCCAACCGTTTCTCTAATTAATCTTTCTCTGAGGGCCATAGGGACTTCCTTGCAGACTTTGAATTTGAGAACCTACTTACAACTAAACACTACATACTGACGTCGTGGGTGCTGACCTGAAGTTCAAGTTGATTCTGCTGTTCGCGCTTAAACAGAGAGTTCCAGAGCGTGCGCCGAGGCAGTGGTTCCTCCGACACACGGATGGAGCCAGTAGCGATCGTTCGCGCTACCCGCCTAATCTCCTGTGCGATTTTGGAGTTTGGCTCCGACTGCACGAGGGGCTGTCCGAGGTTGATGGAAGTAACTGCGGTTTGATAATCGCTTGGCACAAATCCTATGACCGGCTCGCCCAGGAACTTTTCGACCTGCCGCAGATCAAGATCGATTTGTTTACTCCAACGATTTACGACGATGCGAATCTTCTTACGCGGGTAACCGAGTCGATCGAAAATTTCGAGAGCCCGCTGGGTGCTCCGAATTGCAGGTATGTCCAGGGTCAGCACCAGGACAATCTCGTCTGCCTGGTCAAGCGCCGCCAGAGTTATCGAGTCGAAGGTGTGTTGCGGATCGAGCACCACGTACTCATACGATTCGCGAAGTCTCTGCAAGACTTCGAAAACGTGCTCGGGCTCGATTTCGTCCGCCGCGTCTGCCTCACGAGGAGCGGCCAGGAGTGAGAGATTGGAGGAATAGGGCGTGACAAAGCTCTTGATCAAGGCATCGTCAAGCCGACTACGATTCTCGGCCATGTCGGCGAAGGAATATCGCGGATCGATTCCGAGGAAGAGTGGCAAATCACCGGCCTGGAGATTGAGATCCACGAGGACTGTTCGCGCACTGGCAGCGGCGGCAAGATTTGTGGCGATGAAAGAGGTTCCGCAACCACCCTTGCTTGAAAACACCGCAATCATGCGTCCCTTTTTCTTTGGCGTTTCAACCTGGGCGGCGCAAAAGTCAGCTACGCGATCCAAAACTGTCTTTAACTCGTCCGCACTGATCGGGAGCTTTAGGAACTCGCGTGCCCCTGCCCGCAAACTTTGCAGCAGGAGATCGGGGTCGGCATCATTGGCCGCCGAGATGATTGCCGTTTTCGGCGACTCCGCCGCCAGACGATTAATGAGCTTGATTGCCTGATCCGAGTTTGCCCCCAGCGTGATGATTGCTGCCGAGGGTTTCAGGCGAATGATCTCTCCATAAAGTTGTTCGGAATCATCGCCGCCAGCCAGCAATTGCACGCGATTGTCGGTGGACAGGGCGAGCCGGATGGCCTTGAAGTTATCAAGGTCGGTGCTCAAAACTACGAGTGTTAGTGATTGCTTCATGGGTTGCTCTAAGGTTTGTTTATAGACTTATGCAAGCAGGGCCAAAGTTGGTTCTGAAGGGAGTTCACGGGATGACGCCTGCGCTCTCGCCGATTAATGTCGTTTGGTAATTCGGCATCTGAATTGATGTACCCAGGATCGGCACGGCAAACTGAAACTGATAATTTGTAATCGTTACTGCTACCGTACCTTCACCCACACCGAACGCCTGGTACTGAACGTTTAAGTTGGCTGGTGTGAGATCGGTTACCAGTGGCCTCGAACCGCCGGCAGGATCTCCATAGATAGCAACATTTCTTATTGCGGTCAGACTTGGGCCGACATTCATGCCTGTGGTTGGAACGCCGGCCGGGGTGCTGGCGGACTGGTTAACTGCATAACGGGCTGCGCGTCGGGCAGCGTCGGACAGCGCATTGTGTATCCAGAGGGCTCGCCCAAATTCGATGACGGCAAACATGGCAGTCAAAAAAACTGTTGCGCCGACGGCAAACTCCACAAGAGTTGCCCCGGACTGAGTTCCTTTTCTGTGCTTGCCGCTAATCATTCTCTTAGTGACCTCTTCAACTCGGCGTCTGCGTCAGCAGGTAACGCATGGTTACGCTTGGTTTGACCTCGATATTAAGCGACGCCGAAGCTGTGACGAGCTTCCCTAGATTGAACACAGGTGAATGATTAAAGTCCTTGATCCGAATGGTGACCGTATTGGGAATTCCCTCGGTTACCAAACCTCCATTTATATCGTGACGAGTGATGTCTACATTCTCCCGTTTGAGGCCGCTCACTATCGGGCTTCCGGTTCCTGCGAGGTTGCCGTAGACCACAAGGTTCTGTGCGGCCTCATCATCTTCGCCATTGGTCCGGGCTGTTGCTAAAAACCGGACGGCGGTGCGGGAACCCTTTGCCAGCGTCGTGTACTCATAGAAGTAGCGACCAAACTCGGCCACGGCCGCGAACAACAACACCAGGACCGGCAAAGCGATGGCCAGTTCGACGAGCTGTACGCCACACTCGTTCCGGCGGAAGCTGGATACTTTTTTGGAGAGAATTCCCAACATGACAATGCCTCAGCGGTAGAGAACAGGTTTTGTAATTGGAGGACCACCGTTGGGTTCCCCGGTTGGATCGTAAGTACCATTCCCGACGACCACGCCAATGCCGATATATTCCGCCTGAAGCTCGCCGCCATTTCCGCCCGGAACTCTACTTCGCAGGAAAAACGCTCCAAAATGAGAGATTTGGACGGTGGTGCGGCCACCGTCGAACTCGCTCCTTTTTACGATCGGAATCAAAACCACTCGACGCCCGGCGATGCCTGGATGCGACGGCGCCTGACTTGGAGATCCATCGAGATACTGCTGATAGGTGATGCCCTCCATGATGTTAGTGTCGGGCGGATAAGTGCCTGGATCGACCTGGCTGCCGTACTCGTCGAAACGTGTGTTTACTCCTTGCCTGACTGCTCCTGCTGACACACCGGGCTTTGTGTCGACATATCCGCCTGGGCCAACAACATTTCGCACCCCGCTGGCTAAACCAATCCGATCCTCGTCCGCTCCGGCACCATCTATTGCTAGAACCTGATAGTTTCCCGGCGAAACAGAACTTTGTGGTCCACCACGAAACGTATAGAGATTGCCCGGAGTAATTGTCGAAAGATCATCATCGTCGACCGTTGTGACCGGCAGATATCCGGCGAACCCGTTTAATGGTGGGGACAAGCCCGCGACTGCCTTCGCTGTCAGGTTCAGGCTGTTCCCAAGTACGATCGATGCAAAGGAAATATTGACCGGGGACTGTGGCGTCGTCACCTTAACAAATCGAATCCCGGGTGCCACTAAGGTAGCCGCCGCAGATGCCTCACTCAGATCAGTCCCTGCGTCAAAGTCAGAGAGGCTTCTCGCGAAGCGCACGTTTGCCCGGGGGAACACCACACCTTGCTTGTTGAATTCGTAACTGTTCATTACCTGAACAGCCCGGTCTGTGGCAATGCCGATTCCCGTCGAGTCGTAATTCAAACCCGAGGCACCAGCCAGGGCAGCAGCGTCGGATGCGTTCTGCAATTCATTCTTGGCGAGATACAGATGACTGATATCAACCCCGAGCCCAACGACCAGAAGGAATGAAAGCATCCCCAGCGCGGACATAGCCAGGATTGATCCTCTCTCGCCTTTTCTATTCCGTGATCTCACCAAGCGGGTCATTTTCAACCTCCCTCTGAACCGTCGAATTGTCTGGAACACTTGGCGTCAGGGTTTCATGGGCTCGACATTGAGATCAGTGACGACCGCCCTCGCGACAGGCAGCGTCGGATTAATGCGAGTAGAGATAGCCGAGGTTGTTGTGGAAGTCGCGCCAGTTTCACCACTGGTCGACTTAGGAGCTTCTGGCTTGGGCGCTTCAGGGGCTTTAGGAGTGGTTGCCGGCTCAGGTTCCACGTTTTGACCGGTCACTGAAAACCCGGTGCTTCCTTGGATTCCTTCGCCCTTAGGTTCAAGGCCTAACAGTGATCCCTTTTTCAAACCATCAATGCCGCGCATCGTCGGCAGGTCGTCGCGGTTCATCGGTTTTACCAGTTGAGCCGTAACGATGAACATCAGCTCAGTTTCGTTTTTCTGGAACTGTTTGGACTTGAAGAGCGCACCAAGAATTGGGATATCGCCTAATACCGGAACCTGTGAAAGCGACTTCGTCTCTGTGTTATCAAGCAGACCCGCCAGTGCAAACGATTGGCCGTCGCGCAATTCAACCGCCGTCTTCGCGCGTCGTGTTCGTAGCGCCGGGATCAGGAAACCGTCAAACTTGACGCCATTGGAAAAGTCGATTGTCGAGACTTCGGGTTCAAGCTCGAGACGGATATGGTCCTCATCGATGATGGTCGGTTTGAAACTCAATCGAATCCCGTATTCCTTGAACACCACTGAGACGCTACTTGTGCCCGAACCTGCCTGAACTATGGGCACTGGAAACTCGCCGCCCGCCAGAAAACTGGCCTGCTGGCCGTCCATGGCGATCAGGTTTGGCTCAGCCAGTTCACGCAGTGCACCTTGCGTCTGCAGCGCGCGAATCATCGACAATGTATTGCCGCCCATGACGGCGACATTTAGCGCGCTCGATAGAGTCCCGCCAAGAATTCCGTTTGTAACGTTTCCAAGCGAGCTTGGTCCGCCGCCCGTGTTTGCGTAGACGCCGGAGCTGCCACCCTGATAAGCGTAAGAGGTTCCCAGGTCGCGCATTCTGTTCTTACTAACCTCGGCCACGCGAACCTGTAACTGCACCTGCATCATATTCCTCACCGGCGAAGTCATCATGTTGACGGTTTTGAAGCCGGCCGCTTCGACGACGCTTTGCGCTTGCGCCGCAGTTTTCGGATCTGACACGCTGCCAGACATGACGACCGAGCCGTTGGCCTGGCTGAGTCGAATATCGTCCTTGGGAAAGAGCGCCCGCATCTGCGAGTCAATCAGCGAGAGATTCGCCCGGACGTAAACGTCAAAGACCAGATACTCACCACCTGACTGTTCCCACGCGACGAAGTTCACCTGACCAAAACCCTTGCCGTTAACCAGGACCTGGTTGGGTGTCACCAGCACAGCCTCAGCAACCTCGGGATTTGAAACCGAGAAACGTCCAACCGGCTTATCAAAATTGATAACGCGCGACTGCCCGACGAGCACGTTCACGGCAATCGATTCTTTGTTTTGCTTGAACGAAGCGCTGTAGGAAGTCTCCTGGGCGTAAGTGACGGAATGGGCAAGAATGATAATCAAAGCCGCGATCATCAGCGTTAGACGGCGGATTATTAAGGGACGGCTGTGCATGGTCTATGCTCCTTTTGTAAGCTGGGTGGTGAACACTCTTCATCGAATTGAAGCAGTAATTTGTTCGGTTAAGTCTTTCGTCCCTTTCGTTCTCAGGGGAAATCGACGCTGCGCTTCTTTGCACCTTCAATCATTTCTACCGATGCTCGCGGCTTTTCAGGACTCTGGGAAACTGCCGGAGCGGGCGCAGGTTCCGCCTGGACTCGAACTCGTCGCGGGATCGGAACGGTTTGGGGTTTGGGCGGCTGTTCACTTTTTAGTGAGCCAGGCTCAGGCTGTGGCGTCGCATGGTCACCCGAAAGTAACCCTCGCTTGTTCACACCCGACGTTTGTTCGTCCCCTTCATCTATTGAATTGCGCATGACGAGTTGCAACTTGCCTTCACTTGAGGCCAGCGCGAGCTTTTCGGCCTGCTCGGGTGTGACCAGCAGCGTGACTGCCTTGACACTGTTGGCTTGGCGTTCGCTTTCAGGTTTGTCGATGTTCTGGCCGTTTGCCAGCACCTTAATGCTTTGCAAAACAATCTTGGAGATCGGATCCTGGTTGCTGGTGTCGTTTGGAGTTATTACCACCACCACGTCGACCAGGGTGCCTGGCATGATGAATCCGGAAATACCAACCACGTCATCAACCTTGACGGTCATGGCCCGGTAGCCTTCAGGAATAACCGCCGATAGACCACCGGCCGTGCCCTCAGGCGCCAACCGCGTTTCAGTGACTGGTTCGCGCGGCGCGATATTCACTACCGCAACCCGGCCAACCAACTTGTCAACGGACTGGAATACGCCGTCGGGCGTCGACTCTTTGGAGAACTGGACCGCCATCAGCTGTTCGGCGATGATCTTCGTGCCCACTGGGATCGCGACCTTCGCCACAACCACCTGGTTTAAGTCCCTCGAATAGGCTTGCGCACTGGACAGGTAACGACTGACGGTAACGGCCGCTAATAAGCCGAACACCAATGCTCCGGCAAGTACTACAAAGAAGCGTTTGTTGCGCATGATTCAATCTCCGTATGAGTCAGACCTTGTTTGCTGGCTCGGTTTGGCGCGCCTCTATCAAGCGCGAAAGATGGCTAACGAGATCAAGCTGCCCAAAGTGATCGCAACCCCGTAAGGAATCGTGTAGCGACGATCCTCTGGAACCGAAAAGCGAGGCACGTTATGTCCGGGTAAAATGCCGAGCACGATGTGAATTACACGCATCATGATCAACTTCGGTTCACCGGCACGTACCATTGAAATCACTCCCAGGACGCCGCCAGTCAGGATGACGACAAAAAACATTGGCAGGACTTGGTGCAGCCCCACGACCGCTCCGATAGCTGCAAACAACTTCACGTCCCCCGCTCCCATCGCACCAAAGACGTGCAAGACAAACATCAAGAAAAAGGCAAGCGCGCATCCCCCCAAACTGGCGAGCGCACCATCGATGCCGCCGAAGATGACATTGATCAATATTCCTGCCGCGAGAGTTGCCAAAACAAATGCGTTCGGTATGCGCCGATAGCGCACGTCGTAGTAAGAGATTAGGAGAGCCAGCGGTATTAGGAATGCTGCTGCGATAACGCTCAGCGAAACAGACATTTGATTTAGGCCTCCGACTGTGAACGGTGCGATTAACTGGTTGCAGGTAAAGCGTGCGGAATCTCGTCGCTAATTAATCTTGTTTGCCAGGTTATCGATGACAGTGTTGATTTTGCCGCCCAGGGCGGTGAAAGCGCCGATTACCGCAAGGGTCACCAGCGCGGCGGCAACGGCGTACTCTGAGAGCTCAAGACCAGTTTCATCTCTAATGAATCCTCTAATCACTGGATGCTCCTTGTTGTGCGGAAGGGATGCGCTCTCAACCGACTTCGGTGTCGCGCGCGCTCCCTTCTCGCGATTGTTACTACTGGATCTTGTTGGCGAGGTTACCGATGACGGTATTGATCTTGCCGCCGAGGGTAGTGAAAACGCCGACGACTGCAAGCGCGATCAGAGCGGCGGCCACGGCGTACTCTGAAAGTTCAAGACCTGTCTCATCCCGAAGAAAATTCTTAATCATGTTTTTGCTCCTTAGATTTAGGTTAAGAGTTAAGCTTTGCGGCCTTACGCTCACCACTCTCTTCGAGATTGGCGGAAGGACCACCTGTGCACGAATTAGTACCGAGGACCGATCACGGATGACTTTCGTAGATTGGCGTTTCCACTGGATCCTAAATGCCCCCACGTGGTTTCGGGTTCAAGCGCCATGTGCGCGTTGGCAATCCTCACTGCGACGCTGGCTAATGCAAGACCAAGGCAGAACATGTCAGCTCTCACACTATCGGCCAGCGCGGCAGCATGGACTCCAACAACCGATGCGATTGCGATAAAGGCTAGTGCGATCGCGACGCTTGTCAGGGCCATCAGAATTTTGCGGTTTACACTTTTCATAAGTCTTGTCCAACCCTCCAAGCGGTAAGTCGCTTCCGACTCGATTCGCCTCATGGGCAGTTGGACCTATTACAAGAGCCATGCCGCTACGCTGGTCCACGATTACCTCCACATTGCTGGCTTCTGGTAATGGATCGATGCCTTGTGCTGTAGCCGCGAGTTAACAAGCGTCTAAGAGATCGGGGAAGGACAATGACAGGATAAGACCGAAACCCCGCGATTTGCTCAGCAATGCTCTTGTCGCCTCCAGTTGACGGAACGAACCAGGCAATTCACCCGCGGGAGACGAGTTCAGGCTGGATTAGTTTGGATTGAGGTGAGAAGGCTGAGTTGAGAAGGAATGAGTTCGGGTGAGGGATGATCACCTGGGGCGTTGATCATCAAACGACGGCAGCAGAGGAAGTAATGTCACGGCACAGCCGACGGCAACTCCAGGGTAGGTAGAGTGCGCGCCATCTCGCATGTTTGTTTGGGAATGGCTCTGAACGATGAGTAGATTATTTCCTGACGAATATTACGGATTGCTGATCTTCAAAAACGTTCTGCCATGAAGCGTCCTGGCGCAGCAAGCTCGCCAGCGCAAGGTCCGGCTTGATCAGCACAGTTCGTATTCCGTATTTTTCAAGCGGACCACGCCAACCAGTCTGCCCAGACTGTGCAGATAAAAACTCTTCCATAAAAGCATCACCATACACGTCAGCGCGTCCGTCAATATAGACTCGATAATCCGGATAGAGCTTCCAGATTAAGTAACCACCCCATCCGTAATCATTGAATATTGGTTGCGGCGGTCGCTGGGTTCGCATGAACTCGACTGCGGCCACCGGGAACACTTTGGCTTCGGCTGCCGGTTGGTTTGCCACTGAACGTTCTAGTCGAAGAACACACAGACCTAACGGCAGCGCTACCATCATCACCAGGTTGAGGGCGGTTTTCAGTAAAGCCTGTGAACCCACTTCGCGTTTCTCTGGTTTAGTGAGCCAGCGACCCCATCGTTGTGCAGTAGTCCAGTTCCATGAGTGCTTAACCAGTAATGGCATCGCTATCAACACAAAGAATGGAATGTTGCGAGCGGAACGCAGCGCTCCCGCGGCTGTCGCAAGCAACAGAAACAGTTCCAACACACGGATGCGTTTGCTCGAGAGTGCCAGAACTGAGAAAGTTGCAAGCATCATCAGCACGAAAGGTTGAAACATAAGCTCCTGAAAATTTGGCGACAACCACTCTTCAATGTACTTCATCATCGCGTGTGATCGGAGAGTTTCAAACGGATACCAATACATCCGGGCACCATGAGGGTTTATCATGATTGCGGCGCCGCACAGGAATCCGACTATGATGAGTGGGCGCACCCGTCGCCAGATGACTCCCACCGAATCTGCTTTCGATAAGATTCCTTCCAAGATCAAGCCGGCAATTGTTAGAAATATCAGGGCCGGCCCCATGGCGAACCCTGCATGCATATTTACCCAGATGACCATCAAGGGCACGAGCCACCAAAGCGGGCGGCTCTTTTCATCTTCTGAATAATTACCCAGGATGGCGACGTACACGCTCGCAAAAAGAAACGAGAACATTTGTGGGCGTACGCCCCAGGTTGGGGCTGCGGTGAGACCTCCAAGTATTAAGGCAAATCCGGGAACATAGGGGTGACCTGCGTGACGCGCAGATCTTTTGTAAGCAATCCAGAATCCTGCCGTGATGATCAGTGAGAAGACCAGGACTAGACCGCTGAGTCCGAACACTCGGTAAATCTCGTAGATGAATAATTCCGACAGCCATTCGTGCGTTACCCACTCGCGCCCCAGGAAAACACTGGAGAAGATGTCAGAATGAGGAATTCCTCCGCTCTCGGCGATGAGCTGTCCCGTTTTGAGATGCCACCAAAAGTCAGGATCCGTGACCGGGCGAACAGCGCCAGCAAAAATTACTAACATGAACACCACCACCAGGAGGCGGCGACTGGAGAGCAGCGTTTCAATCCACCGCGAGCTGGCTGATCCTCGCAGTTTAATTCCGGACTCGTTCGTATCTATCAAAGCTGAAAATTCGCTGCCAGTTGTCTGCCTCATGTTAGTTGGTCACCTCAAAACATCGGTTCCGGTTGTCGCGCTCCGCCAGGATGATTGGACTGCAGCTTCAAGCTCATCTCTCAACTCAACGCGATAGATCATGAATTTGCCGATCCTCTCGCCGGCATCGCGCCGATACCAGCGATCCAGATTCGCCAGACGCCACTCTTCTCCGATGGAAATCACCACGTGCGATAGCCTCGGATTGACGGCACGTTCCCAATTGAAATCTTGGACATACTTTGTGTAGGACGTTACCTCGTCATCAAGGTCCTGCTTCGTTATGGGCTTGGCATTCGAGTTCAGGCCATCAATGGTCCGATCAAAGCCGAACATACCGGCGGCATAGCCGTAATAGACTTCGGAGCCATAGAAATAGGCGTTCAGTTCCTTGATGCCAAAGCCGGTGTAGTAAAGCTGGCGATAAAGACGCTCTTTACCCTCAGTCGCCGTGGTGCTTGTGTACACCAGCATATGAGGGGCCCACAGAACGCCGGCGAGTGAAACCGCTGGAGCTCCATCCGCAGCTCGTGGGTCACTGAACAGGACGACACTCTCGCCAGCACTCGGCCCACTATTCTTCACTTGCCCATTGAGACGAAGATAAACCGCGCTATCAGCCGCGGCCATCAAATTAGCGTTGGCGCTCTTGTTGGCAGCCTGATACGTTTCGATGAATCCCCATTCCAGAGTGGCAATCGCCACCCATACCAATGTCCGGCGCGATAGATGCCAGCGTTCACCGGATCTTTTCCGCCATTCAATAGCTCCGGTAATCACGATTGCGATCAACACTGAGTAGTTTGCGATAAAGCCTTCGTAATGGATCGGCTGCATGACGCGACCAGTAATGATTTGCTGGTTCAGGACGATAAAGGGCACGAGGGCGAACGACGCCGCCAGGATGGCGCGTGGGTCGCGAGTGTCGACGCTGCCGCGAAGCGCGCCAACTGCAAGAACGATGAGTACTACAGCCCCGATCAATTCCGTAATCGAGAAGAGATCGGGCCTGCGTGAAAGCACTAGCGCCTGGACATTACCCATTGCGTCGGCACTATTTGAAATCAGTATCAAATATGGCAGCAACGCAGCAGCACCTGCGGCTCCAATGACGACCATGAGTCGTAGGACCTTGGTCCTGTCTTCCGCCCGTGCGATGAACCAGAGAACGCAGAGAATCGCCAACCAGGCGGCGGCCGCCGTCCAAAGATAGAAATAGGAGAACACCAGCAGCGCGAAAACCATCCCAGCGAAGATAGCCGAACGCTTCCGCCCTTTCATCAGGAACTGCCAAACTAGAAAACAAAATAGTGGGTATAGA